>JAWONR010000185.1:0-6245 GCA_033865115.1 Candidatus Persebacter sydneyensis
TAAAGTTGTGAAACAAGAGAAAATTACAAAAGAGGAAAGTACAATGAAAAGACTGGCTTGTTTATTATTGTTTACCGCGGTTTCCGTTGTTGCTCATGCTGGCGGCAAACATGGACATGAGCACGGACACGAGGCGGATTCTCGCATCGGCTCGCCCGGTGAGGCAAAAGACGTGACGCGAACGGTGGAAGTGTTGTTGCACGACAATTATTACGAGCCGGAATCCATCACCGTAGCCGCAAATGAGACGATTCGCTTTGTCATTAAGAACGCCGGGGTGTTGGTGCATGAGTTCAACATTGGCACCGCCGAAATGCACGCCGCGCACAAGGACGAAATGATGATGATGATGCGTCACGGAGTTTTGTTTCCCGACCGCATTGACCGCGCAAAAATGGAAGCCGGCGGTGAAGACGGACATTCCATGAAACACGACGACCCCAACAGTGTTTTGTTGGAGCCGGGCGAAGAGGGCGAAATCGTCTGGGCTTTTGTAAAAGCCGTTGAATTGGAATTCGCCTGCAATGTTCCGGGACATTACGAATCGGGCATGACGGGCGAGTTTTTTTGGAAATAGGAGAAAAAAGATGAAATCAATAATAAGCCATGTGGCATGTGTTGCCGTTGCGTTTTCGGGGTGCGGCGCGATGGCGGAAGTCAAACCGGTCAATGACGAATTGGAATCGCGCATATTGCGCAAGGCGCCGGGCGAAAACATGTATCGGCTGACCATAGACCCGGTCACCATTGACGCCGGTGAATTCACGCGGGAAGGCGTCGGGTTTAACGGCGCATCACCGGGGCCGGTGCTGGAGTTTGAAGAGGGCGAGGAAGTGGAGATTCATGTGACCAACAATTTGTCGGTGGAAAGTTCGATTCATTGGCACGGGATAATTTTGCCTTTTCAAATGGACGGCGTGCCGGGCATCAGTTTTGACGGCATTGCGCCGGGCGAGACGTTTGTTTACCGGTTTCCGATCATCCAAACGGGGACTTATTGGTTTCACAGTCATTCGGGATTTCAAGAGCCGGACGGCGCATTCGGCGCGATGATTCTCCGTCCCAAAAAGCGCGAGCCGTTTCGCTACGACCGCGAATATGTCATTCAATTGTCCGATGCTCACCCGCACCGTGGCGGTCGCATTATGCGGAATTTAAAAACAATGGATGATTATTACAACCGCCAACAGCCGACTTTCGGCGATTTTGTTTCTCAAATTAAAGAAGGCGGTTTTGGCGCCGCGGTCTCCGACCGTTTTGCATGGGGCAACATGCGCATGTTAAACTCCGACATAGAGGATTTGCAGGGATTTATCCCCCTCATCAACGGCAAAAATGCGGAGCAAAACTGGCGCGGCATATTCAAACCGGGCGAAAGAGTTCGTTTGCGTTTTATTAATTCATCGGCAATGGCGTTTTTTGACATCCGCATTCCGGGTCTGGAAATGGTGGTGGTGAACAACGACGGCAACGATGTACAACCGGTTCCGACGGACGAGTTTCGCATCGCGGTCGCCGAGACATTTGATGTCATCGTGCGTCCGCGCGAAGAGCGCTCTTATTCAATTATCGCCGAATCCATGGGGCGCAGTGCGCTGGGACGGGCGACTTTGGCGCCGGAAGGCGACACTTCATCACAACCGCTTCCCGGTTTGCGCCCGCCGCCCAAATTGACTTTTGCCGATATGGCACTGGCGCACGGACACGCCGGACATGACATGTCGGACGGCGATTCACATGACGGACATGACATGTCGCATGATTCACAGAGTGATTCGCACGAGGGACATGACATGTCACACGGCGCGGATGACTCACCGGCGGATGTGTTTTACGCGGAAGGCAGCGGACTTGTTCCTTCGGCGGCGGAGGGCGGGAAGTTTTTGTCGCATGCGGATTTACGGGCGCAAAGTCCGTTGTATCCGCTTCGTCCGCCGACTCGTGAGATAGAGATACGTTTGACGGGCAACATGGCGCGTTATTCATGGTCAATGAACGGCGTGAAGTTTTCCGATTCGGAGCCGTTACGGCTTCGTTACGGCGAGCGGGTCCGGATTAAGTTGGTCAACGAAACGATGATGACGCATCCGATGCACTTGCATGGCATGTGGTCGATTTTGGATGTCGGCGCGGGGAAATGGAATCCGGTTAAGCATGTGGTGAGTGTTGCGCCGTCGACCGAGGTATATTTTGAGACCGAAGTGGATGCGCCGGGTCGTTGGGCGTTTCATTGTCATTTGGCGTATCATGCCGCCGCCGGCATGTTTCGTGAAGTCATCGTAGAAGGCGCGCCTGAAACGATGGAAATTCAATGAGAGCCGGGCGATGGTTATTGATGTCGGCGGCGTTGGCATCAACTTCGATGGCTCGTGAAAATGACGACCGTCTGATATACGGCGCGCATTTTGAAGAGTTTGAATATCGGACGGGCGATAATGCGAAGCTGTTGGCGTGGGACGGCGGTGCGTTTGTCGGCAACGATGACATGCGCGCGCATTGGTTTGTTGAAGGCGAATACGACATGGATGAGAGTGCCGTTGAACACTTGGAAAACCGCGCGGCGATGCAGTGGCCGGTGTCTGATTTTTTTGATGTAAAAGCGGGAGTGCGATTGGATTATTTCGGCGGCGGCAAAGACCGTTGGCATGCGGTGTTGGGGGCGACCGGTCTTGCGCCGCAATGGTTTGAATCCGACATTGATTTGTTTGTGGGCGAAGGCGGGCGAACATCTTTGCGTTTGGACGCGGAGTACGAACTTTTGCTTAGCAATCATTTGATATTAATTGCGTCCGGTGAAACGACCTACGCTTTTGCCGAAGACACAAAAGCGGAGATTGGCAGGGGATTTACCGGCGCGGAGTTGGGTTTGCGATTGAGTTATGATTTGCTTGACCGAAGCGTTTCGCCGTACATCGGCGCGGTGTATGAAACAAAATACGGCGACACCGCGGAAATGGCACACGAAGGCGAAGATACGGAGAATTGGTTTTTTGTTGCCGGCGTTAAATTAATGCTGTAAGCATTGCTTTTGGGTTTAACCGCGCTCAAAAGCACCGTAGCGACATCATAAATTAATCAGCATTCGCCGCCAACCGCCGCGCAAACTCTTCGGTTTCGGCGGGCGGGTTGAACATGGCGACAACGGCGTCTTTATCTCCGCGTCACGCCGAATAAAAAACGCTCCTAAAAACCCAAACAAACGCCGGCAATTTTGTGAAAAATATTTTTCCGAAGTAAAAAACGCTCAAATTGCGCCTCAATATGTTATATTTAATTGACAACAACAAACCAAGGGAGATTACGATGAAATTGATTAAGAGTATTGTATTGGCGGCGACATTGGCGATTGTCCATGTTTCGGCGGGCGCGCAACAAGTCGTGGATGAGGTGCATTTTTTGATTCCGGGCGGCGCCGGCGGAGGCTGGGACGGCACCGCGCGCGGCACCGGCGAAGCCCTGACAAAAGCAGGACTGCTCGGCTCCGCCACTTATGAAAACATGTCGGGCGGCGGAGGAGGTAAAGCCATCGGGCATCTTATAGAAAACGCCGCCAGTAATCATGACACTCTGATGGTTAATTCCACGCCCATCATCATTCGCTCTCTGGTCGGCAGGTTTCCGCACAACTTCCGCGATTTAACTCCCATTGCCGGCACCATCGGCGATTATGCGGCGTTGATTGTCAAAGCGGACAGTCCAGTGACACAATTCTCCGATTTGGTCGACATTTACAAAGAGAACCCGGACAATTTGGCAATTGCCGGCGGTTCAGTGCCGGGTAGTATGGACCATTTAGTACCCGCCATGGCGTTTAAAAAAGCGGGCGCCAACCCAACCAAAGTAAAATATCTGCCTTTTGACGCCGGCGGCAAGGCAATGGCGGCATTGCTTTCCGGAGAAGCCGATGCGCTTTCAACCGGGCTTAGCGAGGCACTGGCGTTGGCAAAAGACAAACAAATCAGAATTCTCGCCGTCACCGCGCCGGAACGAATCCCCGAAGCGCCCGATGTTCCAACATTAAAAGAGCAGGGCGTGGATGCGGTTTTTGTTAACTGGCGCGGCTTTTTTGCCGCTCCCGGCCTGCCCGAAGACAAGCGGCGAGCTTATATTAAGATGCTCGGCGACATGTATGACACGCCGGAATGGGAGGAAGTGCGAAAACGCAACGGCTGGGTCAGCATTTACAATCCGGATGACAAGTTTGTTTCTTTTTTGGAAGAACAGGAAAAAGTCATCGGCGCGCTCATGAAGGAACTCGGCTTTTTATGACAAAACGGCGATGATTCGCCCCGACCGCGCGGTAGCACTTTGCCTGTTGGTGTTTAGCATCACCTACGGCGTTCTCGCATGGCAGTATCCGTTGTTGCCGTTTGAAAAACAAGTCCCGTTTCGACCGAATACCATGCCGATTGGATTGTCGGTTGTCGCAGTGGTGTTGTCTTTTGCCGCGGTGGTTTGGCCCGGCGGTGAATCGGGCTTGTCCGATGACGCGGCGGGATGGCGTGATTTTGACTGGTCTGCCGCCGCCGCCGTCATCGGACTAATGTTGTTGTACGCCGGCACTTTGCGACCGCTGGGATACATTCTTTCCACGTCGCTTTTTCTGACATGTGCGGCGGCGGCTTTGGGAGAACGCCGTTTTAAGATTTTGTTGCCGGTGTCTCTGCTGGCGGCGTTTCTAACATGGTATCTTGTACAGGAAGTGTTGGGCGTGTTTTTACGTCCATGGCCGGGTGATTCGCCATGATAGAAGGCATATTGCAAGGACTTACCACCGCGCTGTCGTTTTATAACTTGTTTATGGTGGTCGCCGGATGTGTCATCGGCACTTTTATCGGCATGTTGCCCGGGCTGGGTCCCATTTCCATTATCGCGATAATGATTCCCTTTGCGGTGCAGTTGGGAAATCCGGCGGCGGCGTTAATCATGCTCGCCGGTGTTTATTACGGTGCAATATTCGGCGGCAGCACATCCTCCATTTTAATCAACGCGCCCGGCGTGGCGGGGACGGTTGCGACATCGTTTGACGGTTATCCAATGGCAAAACGCGGACAGGCGGGCAAGGCGCTGACTATCGCCGCGGTCGCGTCTTTTTGCGGCGGGACAATTGGCGCAATATTGTTGCTTGTTTTTGCACCGGTATTGTCGGGGGTGGCGACTTTGTTTTGGTCGGCGGAATATTTCGCGGTCATGGTGGTGGGCATGACCGCGGTGGCGGCGTTTGCCGGCAAACGTCATGCGTTAAAGGCGTTGTTAATGGCGGTGGTCGGCGTCATGCTTTCCACTGTCGGAGAATCGGCGTTGCATCAGGCGCCGCGTTTTACACTGGGAATTTCCGATTTACAGTCCGGAATTTATTTTGTGACCTTGGTCATGGGATTGTTCGCCCTGCCGGAGGCGTTGTTTTTAATTTTACGGCGAAATCAACAAGACACCGCTTCACAAAAGTTCGGCGAGATTGACAATTTGCGTTTTAGCAAAAGCGAGGCGAAACAAATGGCGCCGGTCATCGGCAGGCAGTCGGTTATTGGTTTTTTGGTGGGGATTTTGCCCGGTGCGGGCGCGACCATTGCGTCATTTCTCAGTTATGCCATGGAGCGCAATATCGCACCCGCCGAAGAACGCGCACGTTTTGGCAAAGGCAGCGTACGCGGACTTGCGGCACCGGAGGCGTCCAACAACGCCGCCTGCACCGGGTCTTTTGTGCCGCTTTTGACACTTGGCATTCCCGGTTCGGGGACGACCGCAATATTGTTGGGTGCGTTGGTCGCGCTTAATGTTTCTCCCGGACCTTCGTTGATAGAAGACCGTCCGGAAATATTTTGGTCGGTGATTATTTCCATGTATGTCGGCAATCTTGTGCTGTTGTTGTTAAACCTGCCGCTCATTCCATACATCGCGCGGATACTCGCCGTGCCGCGAAACTATTTGGTGCCGTTTGTTTTGTTTTTTGCGTTAATGGGCGCGTATATCGGTCAAAACAATCCGACCGAATTGTTTGTCATCATTGGCTGCGGCATATTGGCGGTGATTTTTCGCTTTACCGGCTATCCGCTGCCGCCGCTGGTCATTGGTTTTATATTGGGCGGCATGATGGAAGACAATGTCGGACGCGCCATTCGCAAAGCCGGCGGCATGGAGTTTTTGTGGGAACGTCCCATGACTCTGGCGTTGTTAATTTTTGCGTTTGTGCTGGTCGCCGCGCCTTTTTGGTTTGACCGCGTCAAAAAACGCCGCGCGACATC
>JAWONR010000186.1:0-4349 GCA_033865115.1 Candidatus Persebacter sydneyensis
GTTTTGCCGTCCACCAACACTTCCGGCGGACGCGGACGGGCGTTGTAGTTGGACGACATCGCCGAACAATACGCGCCGGCATCGCGCACCGCCAAAACATCGCCTTCGCCGACATTCAATCGACATTCGCGGGCGATAATGTCCGCACTTTCGCATACCGGACCGGCAACCATTCCCGTTTGGGGGGAGCCGTCTTTCTCCTCCGCCGCTTCCACTGCATGCACCGCGTCATATAACGCCGGACGCAAAATATCATTCATGCCGGCGTCCACAATCCAAAATAAATTACCGCCGCTGTTTTTGACATATTCCACCCGCGTCAATAAAACGCCCGCCGAAGCCGACACTGAACGCCCCGGCTCCAACCACACTTCCGCCGATGTAAACAACCGCGACAAGGCATTGTCATATTCCGACAAATCAATGTTCAAACCGCCGCTGTTTTGATAATCCACCGCAAAACCGCCGCCCATATCCACATGACTCACCGACAATCCCGCCTGTTGTGCGTCTTTTATCAACGCCGACATTTTTTCCGCCGCCGCCAAATACGCCGCCGCGTCTTTAATTTGTGAACCAATATGACACGCAAAACCGCGAAAATCCAACGACGATGACTCCGCCGCCCGCCGCGCCAATGACAATGACTCCGCATAACTCACGCCAAACTTGCCGTCCGCTGTTCCCGTGGTCAAATGCCGATGTGTCCCGCCGTCAATGTCCGGCGATACGCGCAACGCCATCGGCGCGCATGTTTTTTGGGACTCGGCAATGGACTCTAAGCGCATCATCTCTGATTCTGACTCCACATTGAAACAACCTACGCCCGCGGACAATGCCAAGCGAATTTCAACCGCACTTTTGCCCGCGCCCGAAAAAACAATGTCCCTCCCCTCCGCGCCCGCCGCAAATGCGCGAGACATCTCGCCTGACGATACAATGTCAAAACCAAATCCGGCTTCGCGCAATAAACGCAATACCGACAAATTGCCGTTCGCTTTTACCGCATAAAAAAAACGCGGCAAACTGCGCGGAAACGACGAACAAACACGCTCCGCCGACTCCAATAAAATATGCTTGGAATATACATAACAAGGCGTGCCGAATTCAGCCGCGAGGGACGATGCCGACAACTCCTCCACATACAAACACCCGTCCCGGCGGGTAAAACCACTCATGACCGAACCGCCGACTCCGGCGGCGGACGCAACGGCCCTTTGTTGCCGCAGCCCGACACCGATGCCGCCGAAATACATATCACCAAAATCAACAACGCTTTTGCCATATCCCTATTATACGCCGCCTTTCGCATGCGCGATTTGCCAAACTCGCCCGCGCATGCTAATATTGTCCGCCTGCGACAAGAATATCGCCCGGCAACAACAAACAACCATGAACGAAAACGAATATCTTCAACAGTGCGACGCCCTGTTCGCGCAAATTGAAAACCTGTTGGACGAAACAGGCGCCGACTTTGACATTAACGGCGGCGTCATCGAAGTCACGCTCGAAAACGGCGGCGTCCTTATCATCAACCGACAACCCGCCGCAAAGGAAGTCTGGCTCGCCGCTCCAAACGGCGGACATCACTTTCGATGGGATGACAATGCCTGGCGGCATACCCGAGAAGACGGCGAATTAATGGCTATGCTCAAATCTCTGCTCGCTTAGGCGCTTCGCGCATCGGATAATCTATCAAAACACTCATCGGCTCCCGCGGCATGCCAAAACGTAATCCATAATGCGCCCGTGCCGCCATCACCGCTTTTACATATAAACGCGTCTCTAAAAAAGGAATGTTTTCAACCAACGCCGCCGTGTCTATGTTGTCACGCCGCCATCGCCGCGCCCGGGAAGGTCCCGCGTTGTAAGCGGTTGCCACGCGTACCGGATGTGCGTCAAACGACTTCGCCAAATCGCGTAAATATGTCGTGCCGATAATAATATTAGTGTCCGTCCGTAATAAGCGAGACGGATGATAGCGATTGTAGCCATGACGACGGGCGACTTTTCGCGCCGTGGACGGTAATATCTGCATCAAACCCCGAGCCTTCGCCGATGATATCGCCTCCGACATAAAACGACTCTCGCGGCGAATCAACGCATAAACAAACGCACGCTCCAAACCAAAACGCTCGCTGTATTCGTCAATCTTCCCCTCATAAGGCGTCGGATAACGCAATGCATGAGCTTTTGGCGTTTTGGCGACATTCGCCGCGTTGATTGACGCCAAATACCATTTTTCCGACTCGGCGGCGCGTGCGGCGGATAATATCTCTCCCTCATCGGAAACCGAAACCGTGTCTTTCCAAATCTGACGCGCTAATTTAGTCTGTCCGGCGCGCCAAACCGCCAACGCCATCGCAAAATCTTCTCCCACCTCCTGCGCCGGGGATGATGAATCCTCCGACACGGTGAACGACAAACCGATAAATTCACGCGCCAATAAACCATAATAATCATCAGTGTCGGCGGCCAAAGCGCGCATTTGCTTCATCGCGCTCGGACGAGAATCAGTACGGGCAAGCGCCATCGCCCTCCAATATCGCCACGCCGATAAAGACGCCTGCTCGGCTGTCATACTGTTTATCGTGCGTAAAACATCATTATCATCGCCGACGAGTAATGCCGCGCGCACTCGCCATGCGCGGGCGTTTTCATCATAACTGCGCATGTCGCCGGAGTTTTTATACAACTCCAATGCATCGGCGCGGTGGGCGAGCGCGGCACGTTGGCCGATTTTGCTCCATACTTGACTGTTTTCGGTGAGACTGAAATAAGATGAAAACGCCCGCCAACGACTCACCGCAAGTTTGACATTGCGTTTGGCGGCGTTCATGGCGGCTATCATCACCAGTGACTTCTGGGCGGGAGTGTCAAGAGCGTGTTTGCCGCGGATATAACCGGTGGCTTTTAACACTGAATTTCGTACGGCGCGATAAGAAACAGGCATTCTAAAATTCCGCAAAAACCGCCTCGTTGATGAAAGCAGACCGCCGCCGGCGAGATTGCGCAATTTAATCCAGAAATCCTCTTCCGACAACATTCCGTTTTTGCGCGCTTGTTGATATGCCTTATTGCATAGCGGTGAGCGAAAACGAGTTTCGGCGTCCCAAGACGCCAAAAGCGCCTTTTTGCCGGTCTTTTGTCGGACTTTTGCCAATAATGAAGAACAGGGAGACGCCTCGGCGACTCCGGCAAACTCTTTCCACCGTCCTTTTTCGACGTAATATTTCGCCAAAACGCGCGCGGATTCACGGCGGATATAAAGTGATTCGGCGTTTTGACGCAGTGATTCCAGTTTTTCCGGACGGGCGCGCCGCAACGCTATGACTGCTCCCCAATGTGTCAATAACGGCTGATAGGCACTGTCGGCGGGGATTTTCTTCGCTTGAAGGGCGAAACTCTTGGGACGGTCTCGCTTAAACTCCCGAAACGCCTTGTTAAAATTGGTGGATTCATCGGCAAAAGCGGTTGTCGGCACCGCCGTCACGGCTAAAATTACCCAAAATAATCCTATTATTCTCTTCATCAACCGCATTTTAACGGTTTTCGCCCGATATTCCATCCTCCCGGCACATCCGCCGATATTATGGGGAGATTCAGGAAAAAACGCCAAAATTGGCGAAAAAGTGGTGATTTTAACAACATTTTTTTGCACTGCACAAAAAAATATGCAAAATCCCTTGCAATTGACAAAAAAGCGCGCTATAATAGCGTTATGGTGATTTTTGCACCGCACAACAAAAGGAGACAAAACAATGAAAAACACAGCACAAACAGAACAAGCAGCCCGTCAAGCGACGGCATTATTGAACGAAACGACACAAGTCGCGGCGGATTATTCATCCAAAGCGATGGCGCGACAGTTGGCATATGCGCGCGGTGTGGCGGAACAAGGCAAAGATTTCTCTTGGCAGAAGTTTTTGGCGGCGCCTGATTCGGCGCGAGTGGGAGTCGAGAAGTCCGTGACGGATTATTTGACTTTTGCCCGTGAATCGATGGAAGATTTCGCGCAAGCATCCGAGCGGAGCTTGGATATTTGGCAGCAGGCGGTGGAAGAAGCGGCGGAAAACGCCAGCACTTTGTTCCCGCCGGCGGGTGAGTCTTATGGTCGCCAGTGGGCGGACGGCATTAAAGCGGCGAACACCGCTTTCAAAGACGGCGTTCGCGCCTCTTGCCGGATTGCCACTGACAGCATTGCCGCGCCCGTTGCCAACGGTAAAGAGCGCAAAACCACCGGCAAGAAATAACCTTTTTGGGGCGCTTTCTTACTCTCTCCTCTCTTCCAAAAAAGCGTTCTCAAAACCAAGGCGCAATCTTCGGATTGCGCCTTTTCTTTTAAAATC
>JAWONR010000187.1:0-4205 GCA_033865115.1 Candidatus Persebacter sydneyensis
TCAGAATCCACACCGGCAATACCGGCAACTTCCACCCGTCCATTGATCAATATCAAGTCCAACCCTGTCGCAGTGCGCGACACTGCAAAAGCACCGCCGTCAGGGTTGCGTGAATCCACTGTAACACCGCCGGCATATATCAACGCCCGTCCGTTAACAGTCATTATCATCCCCGAATCGCTTTGGCTCATTGTAATATCCGCCTGCACCACTTCCGCGGACATTGTTGCCGTCATGCCATAGGCAACCGCCGTAAAATCACTCCCCCTCACAGCCGCCCTGCCGCTTCCCAAATTCACCCTGTCATCACTCAACACCAACGTCAACAAAGATGTTTCTCCCGCTACATCTACATGATTGTCCGCCACAACATGCACTCGCTCATGGGAATAAGTCAGCGATATCTGTACTTCATCACTGTCCGGGCCGGCTATCTCCACTGTCACCGGCAACTCCGGTATTTGCCACGGCACCGTGCGACTCGTCGGCGCGCCATCTTCGCCGATATTCGCACCCAACAACAACCCTATAATATTCAAACCCTCCCGAACATTCCACAAATCCGCCCTTGTCCCCCGCTCCCCGGTCAACACCACGTGATTAGCCGGATCGGCATTGGCAAGACTTTGTATCACCCATCGATTTTGACGGCTTGAGCTTTGAATCCGCTGGGTATATTCACGCTCCGCCGCCGCAAAAAACCAATCTTGAGGACGAAACTCACGAACGGACGAACCCTCTATCCGCGTCTCGCCGAATTCATGGAAAAACGCCAATTTGCCGCCGACTCTGGAATCGTCATCGTTGTCACTGCTTTGATACAACACTTCAAAAACCACCGGCGCCTGATTTGGTGAAAACTTCACACCGGCGCGAAGTCCCTCAGAATCCGGAACAACGTATTCGCCGTTGGCGCCGTCCCAAAAATAATAACCCAAAACCCCCGTCAACCACGCATGTTGAGGCGCATGTACATTAAACTCCACATCATAACCGCGCTGCGTCCATATCGCCTCGTCATCACGGATAACTTCGTTTATCGGAATATAATAGTTGGCAAAAGCATCCACCCACGCCGAGCGCATTTCGCCGCCAAACGACCAACGCCAAAGTCCTTCGCCGTCAAATGTTTCATAATCCGTAAAAAGATTCGCGCCAAACATGGAATTATTAACCGCCCAACGATACGCGCCGCCAATATTAAAACCCTGTCGCTCGCCCGTGCCCTTATAACCGCGGAACTGCCACGCCACCGCGTCATAATCGGTTTCGCGAAAGGCTCCCACCACATTAATACCGACATTGGCTATGCGTCCGCCCAACTCACTGCTGACATCCAAATCTACTTCGCGGACATATTTGTTTAACAATGCGTTTTCACTCAGGGCGGAAAAGCCGTCTTCCACTCCCGCACGAGCAAAACCCCAGCCTGTCTGAGTCGCATAATTACGCAAACGAGGCGTCAAATCCGCCCTGCCATTGACATCATCCAAAATCCAGTTTGACAACGGCAATTCGTCAATTGCCCGGTCGAGCCGCTCGGATATTTGTCCGCCGTCCGCCACCAGCAACGTCCGCGATGACGACACGCGAAAAGGTTTAGTTGCCGCCGATGATTCGGGAGCGCGTAAATAGTCACTGTATAAAAATCCTCCGCTATTGTTGGCGGCGCGGGAATCAGCGGATAGTGCCACCGCCAATAACGCGCTCCCCAGAGCAAAACACAATGACATCGCCGCATGGCGGCGGAACCCTCCCAAATGGGACGCTTTTGCAGAGGTAATTGTTTTCATAGAACGGCATTATAACCCTGTTTTTGGTAAAAAAATCGCTTTTTTTGCCCTTTTTTGACACTCGGGGATAAAAAATTATGCTCCCAATTGGCTCAATTCACTCCTTCTCCCGCCGCCAAATGCGCGGTCATGCCGCTCCCATGCCCTTTTGTCGGGAGTGTCGGGGGATATTACCGCCCGACAAATGCGACTGTTATCCCTTGCCTTTCCACGGCACTAATTTGGATTCCAACCGCTTCATGCCGGCGTCAATTGAAAAACCGATAACGCCGATAATAATAATGCCGATAAACACCAGCGCAGTGTCCAAAAACTTCCCGGCGACGGTAATCATATAACCAATTCCCGAATCCGCCCCCACCAATTCAGCGGCAACCAATGTGCCCCAGCAAATCCCCATCGCCACACGCATGCCGGTGAATATCTCCGGCAACGCATTCGGCAAAATCACGCGAAACAACACTTGTTGCTTCGACGCGCCCAAAGTGTATGCCGCATGAATCTTGGACATGCGAATGCCCTGTACGCCGGCGCGCGCCGACAATATCATCACAAACAACGCCGCCAAAAACAACAGCGCGATTTTGGGTTTGTCATCAATCCCCAAATAAATAATCGACAGCGGAATCAGCGCCAGTGGCGGTACCGGACGCATAAACTCCACCACCGGATTCAACAACCCGTTCCAAAAACGAGACAATCCCATGGCAAATCCGGCGGGAATGCCCACCATGCAACCCAGTATGAAACCGGTCAACAGGCGATAAACGCTAACGCCTATGTGCTCCAACAAAGTGGAATTGCGATAACCGTCAGTCGCCGAAACGACAAACTGCTCCCACACCAGTGACAAAGTCGGCATAAAAATCACCAGTTTGCGGCTTTCCTTTTCCGACAGTCCGTCCACATACCAGCCGTATATCGACCACGAGATAAACACCGCCGCCACGGCACATATACTCCAAAACAATCCCCCGCGTGCCGCCTCCGGGTCGCCGAAAGTCACGGTTTTGCGCGCCTCTTCGCCGGCTTTCTTCAACCCCAGTCGCACCAGTAACAGCGACAAAAAACTCCGCGCCTTATCCGGCATTTTCCTGTCTCCCCATAATTTCCTCCTCCATTTCCCAAATCATGGACAGAATCTCCTCCCGCTTTTCGGTGAATTCATCCGTAACCTTAATATCGCGCAAATTTTCGGAAAGTCCGCGCTGTGCAAACGGCAGGCGATATTCGCGCTCAATTCTCCCCGGACGAGGTGCCATCACAAAAGCTCGCTCTCCCAAAAACAACGCCTCTTCCACGCTGTGGGTAATTAATATGATGCTCTTTTTGGTCTCATGCCAAATCTTGAGAATCAATCCCTGCATTTTCTCGCGTGTCAGTGCATCCAACGCGCCCAGTGGCTCGTCCATGAGAATCAACTCGGGCTCGTTTGCCAAACACCGCGCCAGTGCGACCCGTTGTTGCATGCCGCCCGACAACTCATAAACCGCCTTGCCGCCAAAACCCGCAAGTCCCACTGTTTGCAAATAACGCTCCACAATGTCGTTGATTTCGCCGCTCGGAACGCCTTTCATCTTCGGACCAAAACCAATATTGTCCGCCACCGACATCCATTCAAACAACGCCCCTTGTTGAAACACCATCCCGCGTTCCGGTGACGGTCCGGCAATTTCCTCCATCACCCCCCGCTCGGCGCTGGGACCGGTAATCGTGCCCCCGCCAAAAACCGTTTTACCCGAAGTCGGCGCCAAAAAGCCCGCGACTATGTTCAACAAAGTCGTTTTGCCGCATCCCGAAGGACCAAGCACCGTTAATAACTCGCCCGATTGCAGTGAAAAAGAAACATCTTTCAACGCTTCCACGCTTCCACCGTCCGGAAGAGCGTATATCATTCCCAAGTTTTCAACGGAAAGAGCCGCCATAAAACTCCCCTCTCTTCTGTTGTTAAAAAACAAGGCGCGATTTTCGCCAAAGCAAAAATCGCGCCTGTAAAGCCTTCAAAAATTACTTAACTTTTTTCAGAAAGCTGGCATCAAATGCATGCTCATAATCATCAAGCGCGCTGTCGGTTTCGCCTTTTTCCTTAAAGAAATCGGCGATCTGTTTGGACAACGATTGCGCCGTTCCGCCAAGCCACGCCGAAGACAACTGCGCGTCTTTGGACGGGAACGAAAATGAACCGCCGCTTCCCAAATAGCTTTTCACCGACGCCTCATCCAAACCGGACGCCTTTTTCAAAGTGTCCCAATGTGCGTTCGGATTCTCGGCGAAGTCGCGATTGGCGTCTTCAGTAACCTGCAAGAACTCCACCACCATGTCGGGTTCCTCGGAGGCGAATTCTTCGGTCACGGAAATAACGTCAAAAGTCAAAATCCCAACGTTTTCCTGTTGTGAACCGGTCATCAACAC
>JAWONR010000188.1:0-4217 GCA_033865115.1 Candidatus Persebacter sydneyensis
CCGCATTTCCCAAAAAACGGGGCGAGTTGTATAATCATAGTTGCGATGCGTCCCGGCGAATACAAAGAATCACTCGCGCGCGTTTTTTCGGACGCCTGTCGGCGACTGTCGCCGTTGGCTGACGGCGCGGCGATGGAAACTCCCCGCAATCCCCAACTCGGTGATTATGCCTGCGCCGCCGCCATGCCGCTTGCCGCCAAACTCCGCCGCGCGCCCGCCGATATTGCCGCCGACATTCTCCAACAAGCCGATTTGCCCGACTTTGTCGAATCCGCACAAATCACCGGCGGCTATATCAATGTCAAAATCAAACCCGCCGCCAAAGCCGCCATTGTCGGCGAAGTGTTGCGACAAGGCGATGACTTCGGACGCGCCGCCGACTGCCAACAAACCGTGATTTTGGAATTTGTCTCGGCAAATCCCACCGGTCCGCTCCATGTCGGACACGGAAGAGCCGCCGCCTATGGCGATTCACTCGCCAATATTCTCACCCTCGCCGGTTACGAAGTCCGGCGGGAATACTATGTCAATGACGCCGGAAGACAAGCCGATATCTTGGCGGCGTCCGCATGGTTGAGACACTATCTCCCGCCAAAAGCCGAAATCCCCGAAGGCGCATACCGGGGGGAATATCTAAACATCCCAAAAGCCGCCGAATTGTTAAGTTCCCTGCCCCAACCGGCAAATATTAATTCCACATGCAAAGAAATGTCGGAACTGCCGGCGGAAAAAGCCGGCGACTTATTGGCAAAGCACATGCGCGAACACATCACTGATGATGAATTACGCGGTCGTTTTGTACGGACGGTGTCGGATTCGGTGCTGGCGATGATTAAAAACGATTTGGAATCACTGGGCGTAACGGATTTTGACAAATGGTTTTGCGAAAGTGAATTACGCGTGAAAGACAAAATCGCCGAAGCCATAGACGAAATGAAACGCCGCGACTCCGACAATGTTTATGAAAAAGACGGCGCGTTGTGGTTTCGCTCCGCCGCACTGGGAGACGACAAAGACCGTGTTTTACGCCGCGCCAACGGCGAATACACTTATTTTGCCGCCGACATCGCCTATCACCACGACAAACTTTCACGCAAAGTGTCAAAAGGACGGCGGCTGGCACTGTTGAATATTTTGGGCGCCGACCATCACGGTTATGTGCCGCGACTGGCGGCGGCGATCAGCGCGCTCGGTTTTGATAAAAATGATTTGGAAGCGCGGTTAATTCAATTTGTCTCTTTGCGTGACGGCGGACAACGACTAAAAATGTCCACCCGCGGCGGCACTTATATCACCGTGGCGGAACTGGTCGACAAAATCGGAAAAGACGCCGCGCGTTTGTTTTATGTCAATCGCAAAAACGACCAGCATTTGGAAGTGGATATCACACTGGCAACCGAAAAAAGCGCTCAAAACCCGGCGTTTTATTTGCACTACGCGCACGCCCGCGCTTGTTCGGTTTTGGAAAAATGGAAAGAAGAACAAGGCGGTAATATTAACGACTTACAACATGTCGACTGCGAACCATTGGCGGAAGATCCGGCGGCAATGACTCTGTGCGCGTTGTTGTCGGCTTTTCCCGATGCCGTCGCCACCGCCGCGCGCGAAAGAGCCGCGCATTTGTTGACAAATTTCATGCGTGATTTAGCGGGCGCCATCAATGATTATTATGAACGAACGCGAATTCTAACAACCCCGCCCGACCCGGACATGACAGCGCGATTGGCACTGTTGGCGGCGGCGCAAAACACTCTGCGCCGCGGTTTGGCATTGTTGGGAGTTTCGGCTCAGGAGAGAATGTGACGCGTAAACCGATTCGCCGTCCGCCGACACATCGTCCGTCGTCTCACCATTCGCCGACGTCGTCCAAGACCAAGGGTGGAGGCGGCGGTTTTTGGCGCGGGCTGTCGTTAATTGCGCTGGGTTTTACTTTGGGAGTTGGCTCGGCGGCGTATTTTGCCGCTTATATTAATAATTTACCGATGCCGTTGATTACGCCGCCGACACGGGATGCGGAACAGGCGCCGGCGGACAGTTTACTCCGCGCCCGCCGCGAGACATTGGAATTTTACGAGACTCTGCAGCGGAAATGGTTGCCGGAAGATTCAGAAACCAAGACTGATTCTCCGTCATCCGCCCCGCCGGCCGCTGAAACACCGCCGCCGGAGCCCGAAACGCCGGCGGCGGAAGAGGCGGTGCGGACGGTCTATTATTTACAATTGGGGGCGTTTACCGACCGGGATGCCGCGGAAACCGTGCGGGGCGAAGCGGCGTTATTTGGCGCACAATCGTCCATTCGGGCGTTAAAAAACGATGACAAAGAGGTATTCCGGGTATGGACGGGTCCCTACGCGGCTCTCGCCGCCGCCGAAGAAGCGCGCGCCAATCTTGCATTACAGGGTTATAATAAGGTTCAAATCATTAAATCAACTGAAAAGGAGCGACAATGAACGTTAATTCTTTAAATCTTTTACGGACGGTGTTTTTAGCCGTTGCTTTTTTATCCGCGGCCGCCATGGCGCAGTCGGACGAATTCCGCGATGGGAAGGATTATATTGTATTGGATCCGCCGTTGCCCACGCGCGCGCCGGAGGGCAAAATTGAAGTCATTGAATTCTTCAATTTTTCCTGTCCTCACTGCAATCGTTTTCAGACGCCGATGAAGATTTGGCATGAAAACGCGGACACATCGGATGTGGAGTTGATTCGCCAGCCGGTTTATTTTGAATCGCACAACGGCCATTATGCCCGCATATATCACACGCTTGCGGCGATGAAAATTGATGACAAATATTATTCTCGCATGTACGATGCGATTCATAAAAAGCGAGTTTTGTTAAACAGTGCGAGTCGTTTTGCGGGCTGGTTGGAAAACAACGGTGAAGACGGTGAAAAAGCGGTAAAGATTTACAATTCGTTCACAGTGAACGCAAAAATCAAACGCGACCGCAAGACCGCCGAGGATTACGGTGTAAACAGCACGCCGCATGTTGCGGTTGCCGGCAAATATGTCATCAAGCCGGGACTCAGCGGCACGATGGTGAACATGGTACAAATCATGGAAGCGCTGATTGAGCGCGAACGCGCCGCTATGACCGCCGCCGAGCAGTAACATGCTCGCGCGCAAGGTTGAATTCACCGGTTCCACGGGCGGCAAGTTGGCGGCGGTATTGGAAAGCGAAGGCGATTCACCCCGCGCATGCGCGTTATTCGCACATTGTTTCACCTGCACCAAGGATATTTTTTCGGCTCGTTATTTAACATCGGCGCTGGCGGCGAGCGGTTTTGCGGTTTTGCGTTTTGATTTTACCGGTCTCGGCGCATCCGAGGGCGAGTTTGAAAACACGAATTTTTCCTCAAACGTCTCTGATTTATTGTGCGCCGCCGAGTATTTGCGCAGTGAAAACATGCCTCCGGTGTTATTGGTCGGACACAGTTTGGGCGGTGCGGCGGTGTTGGCGGCGGCGCCTGACATTCCGGACGCACGCGCAGTTGCGACTGTCGGCGCGCCCGCCGAGCCGGCGCATGTTCAACATTTGTTCACGGACGCGCGCACAAAGATAGAAGAAGAAGGCGAAGCCGAAGTGTTACTCGCGGGTCGTCCTTTTCGCATCAAAAAGCAATTTTTGGAAGACATTGAATCCGTCCGCTTAAGCGAGCGCATTGCCGGCATGAACAAGGCGCTTTTAGTCATGCATTCCGTCGTGGACACAACGGTGGAGATTGGCAACGCGCGCAAGATTTACGAAGCCGCAAAACATCCCAAAAGTTTTGTAAGTTTGGACCGCGCCGACCATTTATTGTCGGACAAACGGGACGCGACTTACGCCGCCGGTGTTTTAGCGGCGTGGGCGGAGCGTTATCTGCCGTCCGCGCCCGAAACAACATCGTCCCCCGCCCCAGCCGACACCACGGATGAGCAACTTGTTGTTGTCGCCGAATCGGGCAACAACGGTTTGGCGCAAAAAATATACAACGGCAAACATGAGCTCATCGCCGATGAGCCGTCAGACTTAGGCGGCGCAAACGCCGGTCCTACGCCGTATGGATATTTGTTGGCGGCATTGGGCTCGTGTACGACAATGACTTTGCGTTTATACGCGGCGCGCAAAAAAATCCCGTTACTCCGCGCGTCGGTGTCGTTAAGACACGAAAAGATTCACGCCGCCGATTGCGAACAATGTGAAGGCGCCGGAAAAATTGATTCCATCACTCGC
>JAWONR010000189.1:0-4111 GCA_033865115.1 Candidatus Persebacter sydneyensis
CACTTTATGACAAAATCATTAAGTGTCATTGCTTCCACAACGGAGCGCGTCCGCAAATTATTCCGCCGGTGGAGTCCGCCGCCGATTAATAACGCGCGCGATGTCGTCCAATTTATTGACGAAAACAGCGCTTTTGTCGCTCAGTCATCCCTTTACGGTTATATCAAAACAAGAGCCGGATTTGAATACTTCCGCCTGTTTGAAGACCCCGCGTTTTTACAATCCATCAACATCGCCAAATGGAACATCTACGCCGAATGCGCCGGTGATCTAACGGTCTTTTGTGGCGCGCACTTGCGACTTCTCCTGCCGCAACACGCCGAAACAATACCCGAAATCATGAACAAATGCGCGAACGATGTTTTTGCTCGCGACAAACCCGAAGACGCCGACGACAAATATCCCGACATCGTCCAAAAAGTCTGCGAAAGAATCGCCGACACATCGTGGGAGCATGTCCGCGATGACGAAACTCCCTTTTCCAAAAGCCCCGAGGCGCTGGTGTATTGGGCGCCCGTCTCTGACACACACAAAGTCCACGATGCCAACATCGTTCGCAACTCCATCTCTTTCAAATGGAAGGAAGTCCGGGCAAACTTCCGCCGCCGAGCTCATGCCGAATCACTGTCCCGACACTTGGCGGCCTTTAACCCGACTTCCGCCGAGCGTAGTCAATAATCAACGGCGCGTGGTCCGAAAACCTTTGCGCCTTATAAATCTCCGCCCGCCGCGCGCGAGCCGCAAAACCCGGTGTCGCTATTTGATAATCAATCCGCCAGCCAACATTGTTCTCCCACGCCCGTCCGCGGTTTGACCACCAGGTATATTCACCGTCATCTCCGTTCAAGCGGCGAAACACATCCACCCAGCCCGCCTTGTCAAACAATCGCGACAACCATTCCCGCTCTTCCGGCAAAAAACCCGAGTTTTTGCGATTCCCGCGCCAATTGCGAATGTCTTTTTCTGTATGGGCGATGTTAATGTCGCCGCAAACTAAAAACTCCCTTCCTTCTTTCGCCACCTTTTTTTGGTACGCCGCAAGACGAGGCATTAACTCATCCATCACTCGAAACTTAACCTCTTGACGTGTCTCGCCGCTGGAACCCGACGGCATATATAAAGAGATCACGCTCAAATCATCAAAATCCATCCGTAAATAACGTCCCTCCTCGTCCAAAACACTCCCTTTTTTGCCAAACTTTCGGACGACTCCAACACGAGAGGCAAAAACACCCACGCCGCTATATCCGCGTTTTTCCGGTAAAACAAACTCTCCGCGCAAACCCGCAGGACGACTCATCTCCGCGGTAATGTCCGTCTTAGAGGCGCGGACTTCTTGAAAACACACAATATTAGGACGAGCCGCCGCCAACCACTCCCCCACGCCCTTGCGATAGGCGGAGCGAATACCGTTCAAATTCAGTGTAATTACCCGAAACATGCCCTTTTCCCCCTCAAAACGGGCGAAATATTCCCCGTGAATGCTATTTTAACCACGCTCACACACTTAAAAACTCCAAATTATGCCAAACAAATGACTCATTTCGGTTAAAATTGTTGCAATGCAACATTCCGCATTATCCGAAGTGTTGGCGATGAAAGAGCGTGGCGAAAAAATCGCCATGCTGACCGCTTATGATGCCGTCTTTGCACGGCTTCTCTCCGATGCCGGCACAGACGTGCTTTTGGTTGGGGACTCGCTGGGAATGCTCGTCCAAGGCGAGGCGGATACTTTGTCCGTGCGATTGTCCGAAACCGCCTATCATGTCCGTTGTGTCCGCGCCGGCGCGACAAAAGCAGTCGTCATCGGCGATATGCCCTTTGGCACTTATCAACAATCTCCGGAGCGCGCTTATGCCAACGCCGCAAAACTCATGGCGGCGGGCGCAACAATGATTAAAATGGAAGGCGGTAAATTGTTCGCCGAAACAATTGAATTCTTAACCGCGCGCGGTATTCCAGTGTGCGCTCACGCCGGACTGATGCCGCAATGGGTGCGCGCCCAGGGCGGTTATAAAGTGCGCGGACGAGATGACAATGAAGCCGCAAGTATTTGCGAAGACACCACGGCGCTGGAAGAAGCCGGCGCCGCCATGCTGGTTTTGGAATTAGTCCCGGCAAAAGTCGCGGCGAAAATAACCGACTCACTTCGCATTCCCGTCATCGGCATCGGCAGCGGCGTAAAATGCGACGGACAAGTGTTGGTCACTCACGACATGCTGGGCATGACCGGCGCGCCAAAACGTTTTGTGCGCAACTTTATGTCCGATGGCGGCGGCATTCAAGAAGCAGTGGCGAGTTATGTCGCGGCGGTTAAAAGCGGTGAGTTTCCCGCCGCTGAAAACTCGTTTTAACATCGTGCCGACAATCATTAGAGACGCCGCCTCCCTGCAAAAAGTGTTGAACGGCGTACAACCGGCGCTAACGCCCACCATGGGCTGCCTGCATGAAGGACATTTGTCTCTGGTGCGAAAAGCGCGAAAGTTGTCGAAAATTAATGTCGTCAGTATTTATGTGAATCCGGCGCAATTCGCACCTCACGAAGACTTTTCCGAATATCCCCGTGACTTAAAAGCCGATTGTCGGCGACTGGAAGGACTCGCAGACATTGTTTTCGCGCCGAAAAACTTATATCCCCAGCCGCAAACCGTTCATGTTGCCCTGCCGCCGCTCGCCGGTGAATTATGCGGACATTCACGTCCGGGGTTTTTCGAAGGCGTCTCTTTGGCGGTGTGTAAGTTGTTTAATTGTGTCCGTCCATGTGCGGCGGTCTTCGGAAAAAAAGATTTTCAACAACTTCATATTGTCCAATTACTGGCTTCGCAAATGAATTACCCCGTTCGCATTGTCGCCGCGCCCATCATTCGCGAGTCCGATGGTTTGGCAATGAGTTCACGCAACGCTTATCTGACCGCCGATGAACGCGCGCGCGCGCCGTTGTTGCGCCAAACACTTCGCGCCGCCGCCGCCGAAGTCACCGGCGGACAACCGCCAAAAACCGCCGCCAAAAACGCAAAAGTCCGCCTGCGTAAAAGCGGTTTTACACCGGATTATGTGGAAGCGCGTGATTATGCGACTCTCGGCGCGCCGCAATCGGGTAAAAAGATTGTTTTACTGGCGGCGGCGGTTTTGGGAAAAGCGCGTTTAATTGATAATATTGAATGCACCGCCAAGGAGAAACGCCGATGACTTATGACCGCGACAATATTTTCGCCAAAATTTTGCGAAGTGAAATACCCTGTGACAAAATATACGAAAGTGATTTTTCGCTGGCGTTTTACGACATCAATCCTCGGGCAAAAACTCATGCACTGGTAATTCCCAAAGGCGAATATTGTTCTTTCGCCGATTTTAGCGTCCGCGCCTCCGAAGACGAAATCGCCGGCTACATTCGCGACATCGGCGAAGTCGCGCGCATGTTGGGCGTGGAAGAAAGCGGTTATCGTTTGTTGTCCAATCACGGCGCTGACGCCAATCAAGAAGTCCCTCATTTGCATGTCCACATTTACGGCGGCGAGCCGCTCGGGTGCATGCTGCCCCAGCGCGGCTGAGGAGTGTCCGAAGTCGCCCGTTCCGGTCATCGCTCCAACTTTCGCGATACGATTTTACGTAGCGGGGAGTTTTTGGGAGACACGCTTCTTTTGGCGCATGTGGCGTCTTTTATCGGCGGCGTTTTATGGTTTTCCGGTTATGCCTCCGATGAATCCGGTTTTGCCATTATCGGCGGCGCGGTCGCCGGATTGTTAAGTGTTTTCGCCTTTTCATTGTTTGGCACCGCGTCATGGTTTTGGGGTCCCGCCCGGTTTTGGAGAAGTTTTCACCCGCTCAATTTATCACTCGCGATGGCGGACGGCGCGTTATATTACGCCTTTTTTTACGGTAAGTGGACGGCAATTGCCGTGGCGGCGACAGTGGGCGGATTGGCGGCGGCGGCGGTTTTACGTCCCTTGTCCAATCATCCGAAAGCGTGGATTGCCCTGTGTTTGGTGGTGATGCTTTCCCGCTACACTCTGCCCTGGCGTCTTTACGGCATCGCCGCCGCCGCAATCGCGGTGTTTATTTTTGTCGCTTGGTTAACCAATCGCCGCACTTATGAAGAAACGGCAATGAC
>JAWONR010000190.1:0-3148 GCA_033865115.1 Candidatus Persebacter sydneyensis
AGTTGGATGACCATGAATTGCATCATGCCGTAATAAATATCCTTCAAATCCCATTCCGGCACGACTCCTTTTAGAAAGTACGCCGACAACGCGACCGGCGGCGACAACCATGCCGTTTGCAGGTTCACCGCCACCAAAATGCCGAACCACAACAAGTTAACATCCAACTGGTCTAACAACGGCAGTAAAATCGGAACGATAATTAACACAATCGGCACCCACTCCAACGGCCAGCCGAGAAGAAAAATCAACGCCATCACCATAATCAAAATCACCGTTTTGGACAATTCCAACTCCAAAAGCACTTCAGTCAGCATTGTCGGCGTTCCCAGCCATGCAAAAACCGCGCCGAAAAAATTAGACGCCGCCACCAACAGCAAAATCAACACCGATATTTCCAATGTCTTAATCATGGAATCATTCAAGTTTTCCCATGTCAAACGGCGATATGCCAGCGCCAGCAAAATCGCCCCCAGCGCGCCGCAACCCGCCCCTTCAGTCGGTGTTGCAAAACCGAAAAGAATGCTCCCCAACGCCGCAAACACCAAAAACGCCGGCGGCACCAGTCCCAGAAAAAACTCGCGCCACACTTCCGCCATGCTTGCTGCCCGTTCATCCAGCGGCATCGCCGGTCCCAAAGACGGATTGATTAAACATCGCCCCACCGCGTAGGCGGCGTATAAAAACGCCATTAACATGCCCGGAATAATCGCCGCCGCGAATAAATCGGTCACCGGCACCTCCAGCACAGGTCCCATCACGACCAACATGATGGACGGCGGAATTAAAATCCCCAGTGTGCCGCCCGCGGTAATTGCTCCCGCCGACAGGCGAACATCGTAACCGGCGCGGTTCATGGTTTTCGCCGCCATAATTCCCAAAATCGTAACCGATGCGCCGACAATGCCGGTGGCGGCGGCAAAAATCGTGGATACAAACAACACCGCCAAATACAATGCGCCGCGCACTCGCGACAAAATTAATCGCACCGATTCAAAGAGCCGTTCCATCAGTCCCGCCCGCTCCATGATAATTCCCATCAAAACAAACAACGGCACCGCCGCCAGCTGGTCGTCCAGCATGGTTTCATTGAATTTCAGAGTCATCAAAAAGAAGACTTTTTCAACGCCGAAGCCCAGATAACCGAAAACAATTCCCAGAAATATCAGCGTAAATGAAATCGGAAATCCGATAAAAATTGCCAACAACATCACCGCTATCATGATCAATCCGATAATTTCGGTGCTCATGGCCATCGCCCCCGCGTCATCGCGTAATAACTCTTTAATATCTCCGAAACGCCCTGCACCAACAAAAAGAAAACGCCCAGCGGCATTGCCGTTCGCGCCGGCGCCGCCAGCGGACGCCATGCAGTGTCATCCAACCGCTCGCCGCTCAACCATGCATCCAGTGCATAATCGGTTGAAGTCCAAAAAAACAACAACATTCCCGGAAAATACAAAACCGAATACAGACACAAATCCACCGCTCCCTGTACGCGCACGTTCCACAATCTATAGAGAAAATCGGCGCGAATATGCACGCCGCGCATTAGCGCGTATCCCGCGCCCAACATAAACAATGCGCCGTATAACATGCGACTGACATCGTACGCCCACAATGTCGGAGTGAAGAATTTACGCAGGATAACTTCGGTGGCTATGGTAAAAACAATCGGCACGACTATCCAGCACACCGCGCGTCCGCAAAAATATGAAAACCGGTCAATGGCGCGGATAACCGCCGCCATTGTCGGCGGCATGTCGTCGGGCAGCGAGGTGGAACTTCGCCGTTCGGCGATGAGTTCGTCCGCCGGTTCCAGGGGCATGGTCATGATGCGGGAGTCAGAATTTTGGAAATCATAACAATCACAAATCCGCCGTTGTTGGAGGGCGGATAAAACAAGGGCGGCGAAACCGACCGCCGCCCTGTTTTAATCTCGCCGGAGAGATTATTTCTCAAGCGACTCGACATACGCCTTGCCGAGATTGGCGTTGGTGGCTTGTGCACCCGCCCAAAACGGCACTGCGACTTTGGCGAAATTTTCCATGGATGCGTACACTTCCGCAAAAAACGCGTTTTCGCTTTTGTGTTTTTCCATGAGTTTCGCGACCGCGCCCATATATTGCGGGAAATAATCCGCGGGAGTGTCGTGCAGTTGTACGCCGTGGTTGTCGGTCAGGTCTTTCAACGCTTTGCCGTTTTCGAAAATGCGATACGCCATCGCCCGCATCAAAGATGCATCGGCGGCGACTTCCATCGCTTTTTGGTTTTCCGACGACAGCGAATTCCACACATCTTTATTGATGTAAAGATCCGCATTAACCACGTTTTGGTGCAGCCCCTGCAAATAATAATGCTTCAGCACTTTTTGGAAGCCAAAAACACTGTCGGGTTTGGGACAACACCATTCGGCGGCGTCAATTGTGCCTTTTTCGAGCGCCGGCAAGATATCACCGCCGCCCATGGCGACCGCCGCTACGCCGATTTCGGTGTAGGTTTGTCCGGGAATGCCGGGAGGTGCGCGATAACGATATTTGCGAAAGTCGTCCATGCTTTTAATTGGCTCTTTGAACCAACCCAGAGCTTCGGGACCGACTGGTTGCAACATCAGTCCTTTGACATTGACGCCCATTTCGTCCCACAATTGGTTGTACAAGTCGCGTCCGCCGCCGAACATATACCATGAGATCCATGAGATATTGTCCAGTCCCAGTCCGGCGCCGGCAGTCGGCGAGCCAAACAGTGTTGCCGCGGGATGTTTACCCGACCAGTAATGTGTCCAGGCAAATCCGCCTTCAATGAGCCCTTTGTCAACCGCGTCCAAAGTTTCTTTGACGCCGACCACCGAACCGGCGGGCAGCACTTCAATTTCCACTTCGCCCTGGGTCAGTGCGCGCACATTGTCGGCGAAATCACGCAACATGGTAACTTCGTCGGCTTTCGCCGGGATGACCGATTGCACACGAATTTTTGTCGCCGCCAATGCTCCACCGGGCATCAGCATTGCCGCAGCCGCCAAGGCGGATACGAATTTAAGAATAATGCGTTTCATTTTTTTCTCCCTTATATTTCCCACTTAAAAACGCGGGTTGTCAGTTATTATAAGCATAATTGCGCCCAAAATTCCGTTTTTTGGTGTTTTTTT
>JAWONR010000191.1:0-3075 GCA_033865115.1 Candidatus Persebacter sydneyensis
ATAACAAATCTCGACAGGCCAGTATTACACAGGAAATCGCTGAAATTGTCGGCGGTGCGGCGGCGGTATGACACGCAAGTGGTTGGTATTGGCATGTGTGTTTTTGTCCGGTTGCATCGCCGACGGCCAGTTGCCGTTTGACGCGCCGGAGGGGGGCGTATCGGGGAACGGAGAACAAACGGGCGGTGGTGTTATTGAACGGCGGCAAACTCAAGACGGAGTGGAGTTGGTTTTGCAACCGGTGGATGTGTGGGATACGCAAAAAACGGTGGAACACATGACGGTTTTTATTGACGGCGCACCGTTTAAGGCGCGTCAGCGGGCTTCGGGATTTTTAGAAAAGCCGTATGTGCGGGCGGGATTGTTTTGGAGTTCGCGCGCGGAGAAAGTGTTTTTGCCGGTGATGGTGACGGGACCGAAGGTTGATATTAGAAGCGTGGAAATTCGCGCCGGCGGTGATTTTGCGCGACTTCGTCTTGCGCGCAATTTTACTTTTACGCCCGCCATCTCCCCCGAGGAATTGAAAAAAGTGTCGTTCGCGGCGTTTGAGATGAATCCGGGAACATTGCGCGCCATCGCCAACGCCGACACCGCGCGCATGACTATTAACACCAACCGCGGCGCTTTGCACATGGGTTTGGATGTCGTGGGTAAACGTTCGGAGGAGGATGTGTCTCGCAATGCGCGGGTTTTATTCGCCCGTTTCGCCGGACAAATGGCGGCGCAAATGGCGACGGAAACAGAAATATGAGTTCGGCGCGCGCCGATATTAATCGCAACGCAGCTTTGGGGCAATGCTGCGGGCGTTCAATTTTGCGTCCCAAAAAGGAGTTAAGTCATGAGTGAAGCAAAAGGAAAAATCATTCAAATTATCGGAGCGGTCATTGATGTTAAATTCGCGGCGGACCAAATGCCGCGCGTGTATAACGCGCTTTTGGTGCCTGAAGGCGGCGGATTGACATTGGAAGTTCAACAACAGCTCGGTGACGGCGTAGTGCGCACCATTGCGCTCGGCGCTTCTGAAGGCGCGCGGCGCGGATTGGAAGCAGTTGATACCGGCGCGCCGATTTCGGTGCCGGTCGGACAAAAAACACTCGGGCGCATTATGGACGTGCTTGGCAATCCGATTGATGAAGCCGGTCCCATCGGCGAAGAATCACGGTGGGCGATTCACCGCCCGGCGCCGACATATGAAGAATTGTCGCCCAACCAAGAATTGTTGGAGACCGGCATTAAAGTGATCGATTTGGTGTGTCCTTTTGCCAAAGGCGGCAAGGTCGGATTGTTTGGCGGCGCCGGCGTGGGTAAAACGGTGAACATGATGGAATTGATTCGCAACATCGCCATTGAGCATTCGGGGTATTCGGTGTTTACCGGCGTGGGCGAGCGCACCCGCGAAGGCAATGACTTTTATCATGAAATGAAAGACTCAAACGTGTTGGACAAGGTGTCGCTGGTGTACGGACAAATGAACGAGCCGCCCGGCAACCGTCTGCGCGTTGCGCTGACCGGACTGACCATCGCTGAAAACTTCCGCGATGAAGGACGCGATGTGTTGTTGTTTGTGGACAATATTTACCGCTTTACCCTCGCCGGCACGGAGTGTTCGGCGTTGTTGGGACGGATGCCGTCGGCGGTTGGTTATCAGCCGACATTGGCGGAAGAAATGGGGAAGCTGCAAGAGCGGATTTCTTCCACTAAAAAAGGTTCCATTACTTCGGTTCAGGCGGTGTATGTGCCGGCGGACGATTTGACCGACCCGTCACCGGCGACGACGTTTGCGCACTTGGATTCCACCGTTGTGTTGTCGCGGCAGGTGGCGGAGTTGGGGATTTATCCGGCGGTGGATCCGTTGGATTCCACTTCACGACAGTTGGATCCGCTGGTGGTCGGCGAAGAGCATTATGAAATTGCGCGCGCCGTTCAAAACACCCTGCAGCGTTATAAAGAGTTGCGCGATATTATCGCCATTTTGGGCATGGACGAGTTGGCACCGGATGACAAACTGGCGGTGTCGCGGGCGCGCAAAATTCAGCGGTTTTTGTCGCAGCCGTTCTTTGTGGCGGAAGTGTTTACCGGTTCGCCGGGCAAATATGTCCCGCTTAAAGAAACATTGCGCGGTTTTCGCGGTATTGTCGACGGTGATTATGACCATTTGCCCGAACAGGCGTTTTATATGGTCGGCGGCATAGAAGAAGCCGAAGAAAAAGCCGAAAAAATGAAAGCGGCGGCATAGTCCGGCTCTGTGGTAGAATCAACTGCTTAGATGCAAAGAAAGGAATCAATGGACGTACAACAAAAAGAAGTAGACGCCAATTTTGAGGCGTTTGAGAAGATGCTTCCTGCGATTATGCAAACGCATGCGGGCAAGCACGCGCTCATGAAAGATTGCAAGGTGGTGGAGTTTTTTGACACCGACCTGGACGCAATTCGAGCCGGCAACAAGCTGTTTGAGGACGGCGTGTTCTCGGTGCAGAAAGTGTCGCGCGAAGCGGTTGACCTCGGCTTTTTGTCGCAAATATTATGGCCTGCTTCTCCGGAAAAATAAACAACCGCCGAATTTTGGCGATAGTATACGTTACGCCCATGGCGGAATTGGATGGCGCCGAAGACAAGATGGTTACAGTCGCCCACCACAACGTCTTTAATGCGCTTGTTGATACCGGCGCGACCAATAGTTGCATAACAAAAAAAGCCGCGCAGTCCATTAATATTAAGCCGAAAAGCAAATCCAACATGAAGACGGCGGGCGGAGTCGTGTCTTGTAATGTATACCGTGTCGGTATGCATATACCGATTCAAACCGTCCGCGAACGCGAGAAAACCGGCGTTGATATCAAAAGTTTTGCAAATATAGAAGTGGCGGAGACGGCTCCGCACGATGAATATGGTGTTATTATCGGCATGGATGTCATTATGCACGGTGCGTTGCATGTCAGTGGGGAAACATTTACTTTTTGCACTTGATTTAACAGGAGAAAAGAATGGCGAAAACAATTCAAATTGAAGTGGTGAGTTCAGAGAAGTCGTTGTATTCGGGAGAAGCGGCGATGGTGGTCGCGCCGGGAGAATCAG
>JAWONR010000192.1:0-2521 GCA_033865115.1 Candidatus Persebacter sydneyensis
ACCGCCAACATCGGACACAACGCCAACATGCGGACAATAACCACATTGTCATCTCTTGCCGCATGGACGGCAATTTGGCGAAAAGGAACCGCGACAGATGTCATATCCGTCATTATAAATCCTCTGCCGTGTTTATTTTTGCAATATGAGTGAAATTAGTGTGAATTATGTATAATGGCGTCTATGTCGGAGAGAGTAAAACAAGCTGGAATCCCCCTGCACCGAGATCCCCGGGCGCGCTCCATCGCGTTTCAGGCGGCGGCAGTGCTGTTCTTTTTGTGGGCGATTTGGACAATCGCCGCCAATACCGTCGCCAATATGGAAGAACGTGGGATTGTTTTGGGAGTCTCATGGCTCGAGAAAATTGCTCCGTTTCAAATCGGATTTTCGCCCTTTTTGTCAAATACCCTCGGGGAAAACATCTATTGGCAGGTGTTCTTTATCGGTGTTCAAAATACCATTTATGTCAGCGTTTTTGGCATTATCGCGTCAACTATTCTGGGATTCATCATCGGTATCATGCGACTGTCTCCCAACTGGCTGGTGGCAAAAATCGCCTCGGTGTATGTGGAGATATTTCGAAACATCCCGTTGTTGTTGTGGTTTTTCTTTTGGTATTTTGCGGCGTTTTTGCCCATCTTGCCGGCGATTCGCGAAAGCATCTCATTCGCCGATGCGATATTTATTAATAAAAGCGGATTGTTTTTACCGCGTCCGGTTGCGGACAACGCCGCGGGGGCAACAGTGTTTGGGTTGATATGCATAGGCGCGGTGGTGGGAGCCTGGTTTGTGGCTCGCTGGGCAAAACAACGACAGGCAAAGACCGGTGAGCAGTTTCCAATTGCGGCGGCGTGTTTGGGGATGTTGATTGTGATACCGTTTATCGGATTTTTTATCACCGGCTCGCCGTTTTCGCTGGAATATCCCGAGTTCGGTGTTTTTCAATTGTCGGGCGGCATTAATTTGACAACGGAGTTTTTTGTGTGCTGGTTTGCGCTGACGACTTATACTTCGGCGTTTATCGGTGAAAACGTGCGCGGGGGGATTGTCGCGGTGTCGCACGGACAAACCGAGGCGGCGCGTGCGCTGGGATTGAAACACGGACAAAACTTTAAGCTGGTGGTGATTCCTCAGGCGATGCGCGTGATTATTCCGCCGACCATCAGTCAATATTTAAATCTGACGAAGAATTCGACACTCGCCATCGCGATTGCCTATGAAGAGATTGCGTCAATATGGATGGGGATATCGCTGAATACGACCGGACAGTCGCTGCTTATCATCGCCATGACGGTCGGAGTGTTTTGGACGCTGTCGTTTTTGACTTCGGCGTTCTTAAATTGGTATAACAAGCGCGTGCAGCTGGCGGAACGATGAGTGGGGGATTTGTTCCGATAGAAGCGCGTCCGCCTCCGGTGACTTCGGCGGGCGTTGTCGGCTGGGTTCGTTCGCATTTGTTTTCGTCCTGGTTTAACGGCATTTTGACGGTGTTGTTGTTGTATGCGTTGTTAAAGTTGTTGCCGCCGGTTTTTCAATGGTTGTTTTGGGATGCGACATGGTCGGGAGATTCTTCCGAGGTGTGCAAGCGCGAACAGGTAGGCGAAGACGGCAAGACATACATGGTTGACGGTCCGGGCGCGTGTTGGGTGTTTATTCGGGTGCGTTTTGTGCAAATCATGTTTGGGTTGTATTTTTCGGCGAATCCCGACCAGATATGGCGTCCGGTGTTGATGTTTGCGATATTCGGAGTTTCATTGCTGGCGTTGTTTAACCCGAGATTTCATTGGAAGCCGCAGTTGGGAGCGTTTTTGTTGTTTGTTTTTCCGGTTATTGCGATAGCGCTGGTGCATGGTGAATGGCTGGGACTTCCGGTGGCGGACACTGATGAATGGGGCGGGTTTTTACTGACGTTCTTTTTGGCGGCGGGCGGGATTGTCATTGCATTGCCGATTGGAATTGTGATGGCGCTGGGAAGGCGTTCGGATTTGCCGATTATTCGCTCGTTGTGTATTTTTTACATTGAGTTGTGGCGTGCGGCGCCGTTGATTACGATTTTATTCATGGCGTCCAATTTGTTGCCGTTGTTTTTCCCGTCGGGGGTTGATTTTGACAAAGTGATGCGGGCGTTGATTGCGATTACGATGTTTCAGTCGGCGTATACGGCGGAGGCGATTCGCGGCGGATTGTCCGCCATTTCGCGCGGACAGGGCGAGGCGGCGTCGTCATTGGGAATGGGATACTGGAAAAAGACAGGCTTTATTATCCTGCCGCAGGCGTTGAAAATATCGATTCCCGGCATCGTCAACACTTTTATCGCGTTGTTTAAAGACACGACACTGGTCGGCATTATCGGATTGCATGACTTTTTGGGGATTGCGCAGGTGTCGGCTCGCTCGCCGGAGTGGAAGGGATATGATTTTGAGGCGTATGTTTATGTGGCGTTGATTTTCTTTATGTGTTGTTTTGCCATGTCAAAATACAGTCAATATTTGGAGGAAAAACTGGATACCGGTCATAAACG
>JAWONR010000193.1:0-6739 GCA_033865115.1 Candidatus Persebacter sydneyensis
GTGCGTCCGCCGTCAATCGCAAAAACTTGTCCGCTGATAAAAGCGGAATCATCATCCGCCAGCCACAACACCGCATTGGCGACATCGCGGGGCGCGCCCATTCTGCCGACCGGATGCAAGTCACTAATTGCCGCGCGCGCCGCTTTCGGGTCGGGATATTGCGAGAGTAACTGTTCATTAAACGGTGTTTCAATCCATCCCGGCGCAACGGCATTGACGCGAATTCCGTCCGCGCCGAGTTCCAAAGCGGCATTGCGCGTCAAACTATGCACCGCGCCTTTGGAAGCGGCATATGCCGCATGCATCGGATTCGCGCCGTCCCCTTCTATTGAACCGACATTGACAATCGCCCCGCCGCCGCGACGCCGCAAAAGATGAGTCGCATGTTTAATGCATAAAAAAACGCCGCGAGTGTTGACCGCAAACACACTCTCCCATTCCGCCAATTCAGTTTCATATAAATGCTTTTCCAAACCAATTCCGGCGCAATTGACAAGAACATCCAAACCGCCGCATTCTTTTTCGGTGAATTGCATCAGTGCGCGAACGGAATCTTCATCCGCAACATCGGTTTTGCAAAACCATTGTCTCTCTTGCAGCTCCAAATCATCCGCCGCAACACCGTCTGCATAAACAACCCGCGCGCCTTCGGCATAAAATCGCGAGGCAATTTCGCGTCCGATAGCGCCATATCCGCCAGTGATGACGGCGACTTTTCCCGCAAAACGACCACTCATCGCCGGAAAGTTAATCGGACGCGCGCACAACGGCGCGTTGTTCGCCCAAACCCTCTATGTTCAGGCAAAGTTCGTCTCCGGGACGCAAAAAACGCGGCGGTGACGCGCCCAATCCCACGCCGGGAGGAGTGCCGGTAATCATCACATCACCGGCGCGAATTGTCATATAAGCGGACACGCGCGCTATTAATTCAACAATCGGAAAAATCATATCGCTGGTGTTTCCCCGTTGTCGCTGTTCGCCGTTGAGCGACAACGACATGTTCAAGTTTTGCGGAGTAGCGACTTCATCCCGCGTGACAAGCCACGGTCCCAACGGCGCGAAAGTGTCGGCGCTCTTGCCTTTTGTCCACTGCGGACCGCGCCGCAATTGATAGTCGCGCTCGGAGACATCATTGGCAACACAATATCCGGCGACATGCGAAAGCGCGTCTTGCCGGGAAATATATTTTCCATCTTTTCCAAACACAACCGCCAATTCCACCTCCCAATCGGTTTCAACACTGCCGCGCGGCAAAACAATATCATCATTCGGACCGTTCACCGCATCCCGTGATTTGATAAAAATAATCGGGTCTTCGGGCGGAGAAAGTCCCGCCTCGGCGGCGTGCGCGCGATAATTCAAGCCAATACCGATGATTTTTCCAATATCCGCCACCGGCGTGCCCAGTCGTGGAGCTTCGCCGGACACCAGCGGTAACTCACTCTTACCCAACCGCGCCAAACTGTCATCGGACAACGCCGCCCCGCGCCAGTCATCCGCCACTGCGGAAGCATCTCGCAACGCGCCGTTTTCATCAATCACTCCGGGCTTTTCACGCCCTCTTTCGCCGTAGCGCACAAGTTTCATTTTGCCGCCTCCAAGTCGGCTCCGCCGATTCTGTTTTGTTGAATCCGCCGCATAAAAAAATCAATTGTCTCCGAAAGTCCCTCACTAAAAGACGGGCGGCGATATTCACCGATACATTCACGAAGCGGCGCGTCATCATCGCCCGCACCGGACGGAAACGGCAGTGCATCACCGCTACAATCAACATCGGCGCCGGGAACTTTTGCGCGAATCATTTCACAAACTTCTTCAACAGTTTGAGTTTGTCCGTCCAGCGTAAAAACTCTCGCCTTTTCAGTTGCGGCGTTTGCGGCGCGAATAAAAGCCGCCGCCGCTTCACCGGAATGTACAAACCCGACCGCCCCGCGAAAAGGCGCGACATATTTCCGTCCCAGTGCCGCCGCAAGCATCGCAAAAGTCGGCGCCGCACTCATTCCCCGGTCACGCCCGGCGCCATACACCACGGCGGGACGTATGCCAATACTCGGCACTCCCGCATCTTCCCAATACACGCGCGCAGTCTGCTCGTTACAAACTTTATACGCCCCGTACAAAGTCTGTTTCCAGCCGTCTGAATAAGATTCCATTGCAGTCGCCGCCACGGAACTTGCATAAGCGACTGTCGCACCGCAAGTTTTTGCACTTTCCAACACATTGACACATCCAATCACGTTGACAGAAGCTCCCAAGGCGGGAGTCGCCACGCAATATGGGACTTGCAAAGCCGCAAGATGAATCACCGCCCGAGGATTATGACGCGCGAACACTTCCGCGACTCTTTCAGAATCCGCAATGTCGCCCGTTTCCCACTGTATGTCGGGCGCATCGGCGGGTTCGTCATAAAGCAAATCCAAACGCCGTCTGTCTTCGGACAAATCAAAAGCAACGGCGGAATCACCCTGTTGGTGCAAAAGATACAACACCCATGCACCGATACATCCACCCGCGCCGGTTATCAAAACCGGACGAGTCATTCTCCGCCCGTTCGCGCCTCCGCGGCAAACCGCGAAAGCCCCGCCGCCGCGGTTTCCAAAGCGGCGGCAACTTCATCCGCCGATGCGTCCAATGGCAATTCATCAACAATCTTTTGCAGTCGCGCCCCCGCCGACCATGCTTCATGACGAGCCAACTCGGCAAGCAAACCGGGGTCGCCCCAACGCCGCATATTCGTGACATTGGTCGCATCTTTTTCCGCATCCAGCGCGACAAAAGACGGAATCATCGTTGTCCGTTCCGCCTTTTCCAAAAGACGACAGGCGCGATGAAACACCATGTTCCCCTGTTGCAAAAATCCCCATCCCGCGCCGGGAAAATCCATATCCGACACCCGTGACGCCGGTAATTCCGTTTGTGTCCCTTCTTCGCCGCGTCCGCCGAGTAATGTTTCGCCTTCAACTTTTGTCCCGCGGAAATATTGAAACTTCCCTCCGCGAAATAACTCGGGAGCGGTCAGTAAAATCACACAGTCAAACGACACTGAATCCACATGCCAAGAATCAACCGCGCGAGAAACATCTTCAGGCGCGTAGTTAACCCCGCATGCGACCGCGGGCACGGTGTGTCTCGCCAGCGGTGTTCCCGCCACATCCGACACAAACGCCAGCCATTCGGGACAGTCACAAAAATCGCGCAAAAACTGAGAACGATATCCGGCACCGCGAATATAAGACCCAAGTCGGTTTTTTCCGGTGCCTTGTGCTTCGTTGCGGTTGGATTTCATCCGCGCCGCCAACTCTTGCACAATGGCAAGTCCTTCATCCGAAAAAACCCGAAACGCCGTGCTAATCCCAACGGCGGAAGGACACCGTGCGATATCCGTCTCGTCATAACCCAAATCGCGCAATGACAAAACGTTCGCCGGCGCCTCCAAAGCCAAATGCTTCGCCGCGCAAAACTCCGGCTCGTCCTTCAGCCGAATATAGGCATCCGGTTTTCCCTGAGGAAAATCTAAAGTTTTCATAACGCCCTCTTTCTTCCTAAACCGGCGCTCTTTTTGGCAAACCTCAGTTCGCTTTCCGCGCGGCTTCCAGCCACGAATCAAACGCCGTCCGGTTGTTGGAAATCCATTCTTCCACATGACGGGCAATGTCGTCCGCGGAATCTTCGCCGTCCCGGATTTTGTTGTTTTGTCCCGAAACATCGTTAATATCAATGCTCGCTTTTTCAAACAACACCTTCGCCGAGGGATTCTCGTCCAAGAAATTCTTGTTCGCCACCACGCGCAATGCATTCACTGCAAAGCCGAGATTTTTACCGTCAAATTCGGTGTTGTCTTTGCGGTCGTCGGGCAGTGAAGAATACGGCACTTCCAGCCATTCCACATTGTCGCCGGGAATAAGCAAGCCGCTCACCCAATACGGCGTCCATGTGTAATACACAATGGATTCTCCCTGATTATGACGCGCGATGGTGTCGGCAATAATGGCGGAATACGCGCCTTGATTATGAGTCACCGTGTCGCGCAGTCCGTATTCGGTCAATTGATGTTCAATCACCCGCTCGCAACCCCAACCCGGCACACAACCGGCCAAATCGGCTTTACCATCTCCGTCAGAGTCAAACCGCTTCGCAACATCGGATTTTTTCAAATCACCGAGATTGGTCACGCCGGCGTCATAACTGGCTTTGTCCACCAGATAACCCTGCAATGCGCCTTCAATCAGCGCGCCCACGCGCACCAACTTGTCACCGCCGCCGGACTCGTCATAAAACGCCTGATGCAACGGGTCCCAGTGTACGGCGCTGAAATCGCCATCACCCGTTCCCACCGCCAAATGCATTGTTTGATATTCCACTTCCTGCGGCGTGGCAACTTCATAACCGAGTTCTTCCAGCGCACGATACAAAATCTGGTGCTGGAACTTCTCTTCCAAATTTGTGCCTTCCACCGGACGCACGACAACGCCCTTGCCGGGCATTTCCTGCGCAAAAGACGGGAACGTCAAAGACGCCGCCAAACCAAAAACCAACGCTTGTTTGAAATGTTTCATGATTTCTCCTTGTGATGAAATAACAAATGTCAACAACCGATAATATAACACAAATCCGCAAAAATCAACCGGCACTGCCGCGCTCGGCGGCCTTTTTTTTGCCCATTCTCCACAATGCGCACAAAAGTCCCGCCGGTCCGCGCTCATACCAGTGACGGCTTCCCCGTTGTCGGGCGGTGCGTCCCAGTCCTTGTGTAATGCGGTCTAACACAATCGCCAAAATGACAATGCCCGTCCCGCCCACCAGCGCCTTGCCAATGTCCAAACGCCCCATGGCGCGCAATACTTCGTTGCCAAATCCCGGCACTGAAATCATCGAGGCAATGACCACCATGGAAAGCGACAGTAAAATTGTCTGATTAAGACCCGCCATGATTGTCGGCACCGCCAGTGGAATTTGCGCCTTCCACATAATTTGCCCGGGTGTCGCACCGAATGCCAACATCGCCTCCACCACATGCGGATTCACCTGCCGAATGCCGAGAGAAGTCAGCCGTATCAACGGCGGCAATGCAAACACCACGGTCACCAAAACGCCCGCCACTTTCCCGATGCCGATCATAATCACCACCGGCGCAAGATACACAAAAGCGGGAATGGTCTGCATGGTGTCCAGCACCGGGCGCATAGTTGATTCAAACCGGTCGTTTTTACCCGCCAACACGCCGATTGGAAATCCAAAAAGAAAACACAAAATAACCGCCGACACCACAATGGAAAGCGTCACCATTCCCAAATCCCACGCGCCGTCTCCCATCATGCCCATTCCCGCCATCAGTCCGACAACTACAAATCCCACCCGCCATCCGGCGGACTGCCAGCCCAGCAACCCCAAAATCGCCAACAATACGATTTGCGGCATGCCGGACAGAAACGCCTCCACATGATTAATCATCCAGTCAAACGGCTCGCGCAACGGACGGACAAACTCGCGTGCGGCGAAAATTTTGGGCTTAAGTTCGTCCGTCCAGTCCTCAATCGGGAAGTAAAACGTGTCAAACGGATTCCAAAAATCCGTGCTTTCTTTGTTGTCATCCGCCATGATTCGCCCCGTCTTTTTCAAACCGTCCTTGAATACCGCGCAACAGGGCTTTTTTGGTGACATAACCCGCCACTTGTCCGTCCTCCTCCCGAATGACAACCGGATGCTCGGTGTCCGCGGAAAGATTAATCAACTCATCCAAACTTGCGGACGGCAATGCACTCGGACCCTGCGTGTCATTGTGTCCGTTGGAGGATTCCATAATGCGACGGGCGGTGATGAGATGAAGTTTGGAAATACCCGCGACAAAATCGGCGACATAATCATCCGCGGGCGAAGTGACAATTTCTTCCGGCGTCCCGGTTTGCACCAGCACGCCGTCCTTCATAATCGCAATGCGGTTGCCGATGCGAATGGCTTCATCCAAATCATGAGTGATAAAAACGGTGGTTTTTTTCATCGTCCGTGACAATTCCAAAAACTGGTCTTGCAACTGTCGCCGAATCAGCGGGTCCAACGCCGAAAACGGCTCGTCCATCAACAACACATGAGAATCCGCCGCCAACGCCCGCGCCAGTCCGACTCGTTGTTGCATGCCGCCGGACAATTCATCCGGATAACATTCTTCCCAACCGGTCAGCCCGACCGCTTCCAACGCTTCTTGAGCTTTGCCGTAGCGTTTTTCTTTTTCAGTGTTGCGAATTTCCAACGCCAATCCCACATTGTCGCGTGCGGTGCGGTGCGGCAACAACGCCATGTTTTGAAACACCATTCCGATTTTATATGAACGCAATTCCCGCAAGGCGGCGGCGGAAAGTCCGCGAATATTTTCACCTTCAATAAAAATGTCTCCGGCGGTGGGTTCTATAAGCCGGTTAATATGACGGATTAATGTCGACTTACCCGAGCCGGACAATCCCATCACACAAAAAATTTCACCTTCCTCCACGTCAAACGAAACATCCGCCACGCCAACGGCGCAGTTGAATTCGGACTTTACCTCTTGCTTGCCCAACCCGCGCGAATTCATCGCGGCAAGGGCGGCGTCGGCCTTGTCACCAAAAATCTTCCACAAGCGCCGACAACTGATTACACAGTCACTGCGCGGAGCGTCTCCGGATTCCACTGTATTCTCTCCTCAATTCTTACTAAGAACTTATTATAAAACAATTTTCCCCCGCCCACTTCAATAACCACATCC
>JAWONR010000194.1:0-5433 GCA_033865115.1 Candidatus Persebacter sydneyensis
AAAAACAACCGCCAAAATGAGTGAATCCCGCTTGTTTCGGCAACCTTTTGAACATTCACAAAAAAAGTCTAAAAAAACCGCCGAATTGCGATAAAAAGCGCGCTTTTTTTGGTATTATGGTGAAAAGCTTAAAAAGAGGTGAGAAATGAAAAACAAACGCAAAATTACAGAGAATGGAAGACGAGCGTTTTTACGCTCATCATTGTTGGCCGGCGGAGCAGTCGCTGTTTTACCTCTTACACCGACCGCGGCGGCAACAACAACTCCCCCTGCAAAAACCGCGCGGGGATATCAAACAACCGCGCATGTCCGGCGCTATTATGAAATCGCTCGGCGCATATAGGAGACAAATCCATGCCTAAACTTATCCGGGCGGACGCCCAAAAGACTTCTTCGCCGGCACATGCCATGTTGGGCGAAGCAATTTCACGGCGACAGTTTCTGCGCCGCTCCGGATTGGCGGCTCTCGGCGGCGCGGCTGTCGCCTCCGCCCCTAAAATCATGGACGCACACGCCGATGTTCGCGCCGATAATCTGGATGTTGAAACTGAAATCAGACGCTCGGTTTGTACACACTGCTCCGTCGGTTGCGGCGTCATCGCCGAAGTCCAAAACGGTGTCTGGACCGGACAAGAACCCGATTTTGATTCGCCGTTTAATCTCGGCTCGCACTGTGCCAAAGGCGCCTCGGTGCGCGAACACGGTCATGGTGAAAGACGTCTCAAATATCCCATGAAACTGGAAGGCGGTAAGTGGAAACGACTGTCATGGGAAGAAGCCGTCGGGGAAATCGGCGACAAAATGTTGGAAATCCGAAAAGAATCCGGACCCGACTCTGTTTACTGGCTCGGCTCGGCGAAATTTAGCAACGAACAGGCGTATTTGTTCCGTAAATTCGCCGCGTTTTGGGGAACCAACAATGTCGACCATCAAGCCCGAATATGTCATTCCACCACTGTCGCCGGCGTCGCCAATACATGGGGTTACGGTGCAATGACCAACTCCTACAACGACATGCATAACTGTAAATCAATGTTTTTTATCGGCAGTAACGCCGCCGAAGCGCATCCGGTGGCAATGCAACATATCTTGCGCGGTAAGGAAAACGGCGCAAAACTAATTGTCTGCGACCCGCGTTATACCCGCACCGCCGCTCATTCCGATATCTATGTCCGACTTCGCCCCGGCACCGATGTGCCGCTGATTTGGGGAATTTTGTGGCACATTTTTGAGAACAACTGGGAAGACCATGAATACATCCGACAACGGGTTTACGGCATGGATGAAATCCGCACCGAAGTCGCCAAATGGACGCCCGAAGAAGTGGAAAATGTCACCGGTGTCCCGCCCGAAACAGTCCGCGAAACCGCACAAACTCTCGCCGAAAATCGCCCCGGCACCATTGTCTGGTGTATGGGCGGCACACAACACACCATCGGCAACAACAACACACGCGCTTATTGTGTTTTGCAGCTCGCGCTCGGCAACATCGGCAAATCCGGCGGCGGCGCGAACATCTTTCGCGGTCACGACAACGTACAAGGCGCAACCGACCTGGGCGTGTTGTCGCATACGCTCCCCGGTTATTACGGATTGTCGGCGGGTGCGTGGAAACATTGGGCGAAAGTCTGGGATGTGGATTATGAATATCTGCAGGAACGTTTTGACTCTCAATCTTACGAAGAGGCAAAAGGCGCGCCGGTGCCGCCGATGAACACCAAAGGCATTCCCGTGTCGCGATGGGTGGACGGTGTTATAGAAGACCGCGACAATATCGCGCAAAAAGACAACCTGCGCGCGATGGTGTTGTGGGGACACGCCGTCAACAGTCAAACTCGCGGACTGGATATGAAAGACGCCATGGAGAAACTTGACATCATGGTCGTCATTGACCCCTATCCCACTCACGCGGCGGTGATGAACGACCGCACAGACGGAACTTATCTGCTGCCGGCATGCACACAGTTTGAAACTTACGGCTCGGTCACCGCCTCCAACCGTTCTTTGCAATGGCGCGACAAAGTCATAGAACCGCTTTTTGAATCTCTGCCCGACCAGACAATTATGAAGCTGCTCGCGCAAAAACTCGGTTTTGCCGGCCCGTTTTTAAAGAATATTAAAGTCAACGGTGATGAACCGCTGATTGAAGACATCACTCGTGAGTTCAACCGCGGCATGTGGACCATCGGTTACACCGGACAAAGTCCCGAACGCCTGCGCGCACACGCCGAACATCGCGACACTTTTAACAAAACAACTCTTCGCGCCGAAGGCGGACCGTTGGACGGTGAATATTACGGCATGCCATGGCCATGCTGGGGAACGCCGGAACTCAAACATCCCGGCACGCCGGTGTTGTACGACACCTCCAAACCGGTTGCGGAAGGCGGACTTGCTTTTCGCGCGCGCTTTGGCGTTGAACGGGACGGTGTTAATTTGTTGGCGGAAGATTCTTATCCAAAAGATTCCGAAATCCAGGAGGGACATCCGGAATTCACCGCCGATTTGCTTAAACAATTGGGTTGGTGGAATGACCTGACTGCTTCGGAAAAAGCGGCGGCGGAGGGTAAAAACTGGAAAACCGATTTGTCCGGCGGCATTCAACGAGTCGCCATCGCACATGGTGCCGCGCCTTTTGGCAACGCCAAAGCACGGGCTGTGGTGTGGACTTTTCCCGATGCGGTGCCGATTCATCGCGAACCGCTTTATACGCCGCGCCGTGATTTGGTTGAAAAATATCCGACTTATGAAGACCGGCGCTCGTTTTATCGTCTTCCGGTGCGTTATATGTCCATTCAAAAAGAAGACGTCACTGCGCGTTATCCGCTTATTCACACCAGCGGACGACTGGTGGAATACGAAGGCGGCGGTGAAGAATCACGCTCCAACCGCTGGCTTGCGGAGTTGCAACAACACATGTTCGCCGAAATCAATCCTTCGGACGCCAATGACTTGGGCGTAAAAGACGGCGCGGACATTTGGATAGAAGGCCCCGAAGGCGCGCGTATTCGCGTAAAAGCGTTTATCACTCGCCGCGTTGACCCGGGCACGGTATTCACTCCGTTTCATTTCGGCGGTTGGTTTCAAGGCAAAGATTTGCTTGACAAATATCCCGAAGGCGCCGCCCCCTACATTCGGGGTGAAGCATGCAACACCGTGTTTACCTACGGTTATGACTCGGTGACGCAAATGCAGGAAACAAAAGTGTCTCTGTGTCGGGTGGAAACGGCATGACGACAATGAACGCGATGAAAAACGCCGCCGGTTTGTTGTGTCTTTTTGTCGCACTGCCGGCGACTGCGGAATCACCGCAACTTGACGGCAAACAAATTCAAGAACTGCTGACGGGAAATTCCGCCGTTTATGAAGACGGCGCAAAACAGTTTTTCGGCGAAAACGGCAAAACGACTTATATGTCAAAAGGACGGCCGGTTGAAACCGGCACATGGCGCGCCGCCGAAAGTCACTATTGTTCCCGCTGGGGAGTCGGCGGTCCGGGCGGAGGCGAAGCATGTTATGTTGTCCGCTACGACGGTGAAACAATAACATTTAACGGCAAGTATCCGGGGCGTATTCGCACCGGCGATGTTTTTAGCAATCCGCCAACCGGCGCGATTAATTAAAGGGAGGGTATCATCATGGCGCGAATGAAATTTTTATGTGATTCGGAGCGTTGCATTGAATGCAACGGTTGCGTGACCGCATGCAAAAACGAACACGAGGTGCCGTGGGGCGTTAATCGCCGCCGGGTGGTCACCATCGCGGACGGCGAAGTGGGCGCGGAGAAGTCAGTTTCCGTAGCCTGCATGCATTGCACGGATGCGCCGTGTGCGGCGGTGTGTCCGGTGGATTGTTTCTACACCACTGATGACGGCGTGGTGTTGCATGACAAAGACCAGTGCATCGGTTGCGGTTATTGTTTTTACGCTTGTCCTTTTGGCGCGCCGCAATATCCGCAAAAGGAGGCGTTTGGTGTTCGCGGCAAGATGGACAAATGCACTTTTTGCGCCGGCGGACCGGAAAAAGACCACTCTCCCGAAGAGTTGGAGAAATACGGACGCAACCGTCTCGCCGAAGGCAAACTTCCATTGTGCGCTGAAATGTGTGCGACCAAGGCGCTTATCGCCGGAGACGGAGATGAGATCGCGGACATTTATCGCGAGCGGACATTAAAGCGCGGCAGTCGTCCCAAAACATGGGGTTGGCATGCGGCTTATGGCGAAGGCGAAGGTTGATAATCATGCGCCGATCATGGTTGTTTATTGCGTTCTTTGCCGCGGTAATGCCGCTGTCCGGGTGTTATGAATCCAGCGATGTCGTTTTGCACTCACCCGGCAAATACACCGGCAAACCCGACTCGGCGACAATCATGCATCCGACTGAAGAACAACGGGCGGCGTTGTCGGCGCGTTTTCATGCCGTACAAACCGACCGTTAATTGTTGAATTATCAATTGGAATTTTGAGAAGTCATGAACTCTGACATTGCCAGCAAAAAACGCCGCCGCAGAATCGCCGCATATAGTTTGGCTGCCATTTTTGGTTTGTCATTATTGGCGCCTTTCGCCGGCGTCTTATTGCCGTCTGCGGCGGCGGAAGAAGCCGCGACAAACAATCCGCGCGCGACTTACTGGCGCAAAGTGCGCGAAGGCGACACCGGTTATACCGCCGTTGTCGGTGATGAAACCGGTGTTTTAGTGAATTCAAGCGGGCAAAACTGGCGGCGTATTCGCAACGGATGGATAGCCAACATCGCCCCGTGGTTGATTTTGGGCGTTTTGGCGGCATTGACGGCGTATCACATGATGCACGGACAAAGCAAAATCGCCGAGCCGTTGTCGGGACGCAAAGTGTTGAGATGGAAAACTTATGAGCGCGTTTTACACTTTACGATGGCGGGATTGTTTGTGGCATTGGCGATTACCGGACTCAGTTTGTTGTTTGGACGCGCGTTGTTAATTCCGGTGTTAGGAAAAGACGCATTTTCCGCCTACGCGGCGGTGGCAAAAGATATACACAACTATCTCGGACCGCCGTTTGCGGCGGTGTTGGCGGCGGTGGTGTTGTTATGGATGCGACACAATATCTTTAACGCACACGACATGGAATGGTTGCGCCGTTGGGGCGGATTGTTTGGCAAAGGGAGTCACCCGCACGCCGGACGCATGAACGGCGGTGAAAAGATATGGTTTTGGATTATCACGATTGTCGGCGGTGCGGTGTGCATCAGCGGTTTTGTTTTGGACTTTCCAAACTTTGACCAGGGACGCAATGCCATGCAAACCGCGCATATTGTACATGCGGCTTTGGGCGCCGGTTGGATTGCGGTGGCGCTGGGACATATTTACATCGGCACACTGGGAACCGAAGGCGCGCTGGAAGGCATGACCACCGGCTATGTGAGCGAAGAATGGGCAAGACAACATCATGATTT
>JAWONR010000195.1:0-4842 GCA_033865115.1 Candidatus Persebacter sydneyensis
GGATTTTTATGACCGAGCGAGATTTAATGGACTATCATGAGCGCTACAAAAATCAGCCGTACGAAAAATATCAGGCGGGTTTTCGGCGGCGGGAGGTTTTGCGCATTATTTCCGAATTTCCCCATGAAACCATGTTGGAAGTTGGATGCGGACTGGAGTCCATCTTTTTACATTTGAATTCCTTCGCCAAAATGACCGTGGTGGAGCCGTCCGTTGATTTCTTTAACAAGGCGTCTCACGATTCGGCGGGACGAAAAAACATCGTTCTTATTAACGCCGCCCTGGAAGAGGCGCGACCTGAAATTAAAGACGAAAAGTTTGATTTTATTTTGATTAGTTCTTTGTTGCACGAAGTCCCCCGCCCGGACGAGTTTTTGAAGGCGGTGCGCGACATCTGTCAAGCCGACACGGTGATTCACATCAACGTCCCCAACGCGTTTTCATTTCACCGACTGCTGGCGGCGGAGATGGGTTTAATTAAAGACGTACATGAGGCGTCGGCGATGAACGCGGCATTTCAACAGCACTCCGTTTTTGACGGGGATTCTCTCGCGCGTACCGTCAAAGACGCCGGATTTAATATAATCGGCGAAGGTGCATATGCGTTTAAGCCGTTTACACACACGCAAATGCAAAATATGATAGACAGTCGGTTGTTGTCTCCGGAAATGTTGGAGGGGCTTTTTGACATGGGAAAGCGACTGCCGGAATTTTGTTCGGAAATTTATGTAAATGTTAAAAAACAAGATGCGTGATTTTGATTATATTATTGTCGGCAACGGCGTCGGAGTGATGGCCGCCGCCGTCCTGCTTGGCGCCCGCCAAAAGGTCGCGGTTGTTAATCCGTCTCCCAACTGGGGCGGAATTTTTGGAGGCATAAAGATAAACGACCGTCAATTTGACATCGGCATGGTGTTTTTTGAATTTGATTCTTTTTATCCGCTTTCCGATGATTTGTCTTCGTATAATCCCGACCGATACAATGATTCGGCGAGATTCCTGCAATTGGTGAGACGTTTTTGGGAGCAAAGACTGGATTTCCATGAAGCGCCGAAAATAAAGTCCCTGTTGGGCGGGGATTTTTTCGGCGATATTATGGTGGCAAACCAACCGGATGTTTTACAGTCATTTTCGGATTCCATTAAAAACAAAATTGCGGCGGAACTTGACGCACTCGCGATGGAAAAATCACCGCTTCATGCATCGCTCAAACATTCCGAAAAAGACAGGTTTTTAGCGGCGAATTATAGAGACGTCTCCATCGCCAACCACGGCGAGATATTGCATCGGCGGTTATTCGGGCCGTTTTGCCGGAAAGTGCTCGGCGTTTGCGAGAGTGAAATAACGGCTTTATTTCATCGTGCCGCGTGGTGTCCCTTGTATTATCCGGAAACGCTGTTGTCCGCAATTCGGGGCGAGAAATTAATGTTGCCGGACACGCGTTTTTATTATCCCAAAGGCGGACATTTTGCCTTAACTGTTGAAACTTTGTCCGCTGAAATGTCGCGGAACAAAAACATAACTCTGATACGGGACAAGCCTGTCGGCATGACCGCCTCCGCGCCGGCGTTAAGTTTCACCGATGACAAGATTACGGCAAAAAAGATTATTTGGGGAGGTGATTTGGCACAATTGCTTCCTTTGTTGGACGGCGCGCCTCCGCCGCCACAATTGAAAAAATCATCCATTACCATGGTGTTTGCGGAAACGGATAAAAAACCGACCGTCTCTGATTTTTCAACGGCTTTTGTCTGTGATGAAGACGAATGCATTTATCGCATGACGCGCCAAGGCGAGTCATGTGCGGAATTGCCCGTTGCGCAATTTGTTTTTGAAATAAACGGCGGTATTCTGCAAGAACAAGGCATTGACGGCGATGATGAGATCATTTCGCATGTTAAAAGATTCGTCAAAAAAGCGGAAGTTTTTGATCCGGAAAATGGTGCGAGTTTCACCGTCCGTCATTTTAATAATGCACTGACGCTTCCCACGTCGGAAAATTTCCAAAAATTTAAAGCCGCAAAAGAAGCAATCGGATCATTGTACGACAACGTCAATTATATCGGTTCGGCGGCGGGATTTGCCGGCGGCTCTTTTAACGACCAAATTGTTTCAGCTTTGCAACTGGAGGAGAAATATGGGACTGACTAAACAGGAATTGAACGAAATCGCCGAAAGATACCACGGAAAAAATCCGATGGGCGACAAATTTATTGAAGATTTGGCGCAACAATACACTTATGACTGGGTTTTTCAGCAAATGAAAGGCTGTCATTCCGTCATGGAACTCGGTTACGGCGAAGGTAATTTTACCGGGGCGCTTGTGGAGCGCGGTTTTTTGCCGACCGTTCTTGACGGGTCGGACATTTTGTTAAATACCGCAAAAGAAATCCACGGCGATAAAATTATCGCCAAGTGTGGATTGTTTGAAGAGTTTGTCCCCGAACAGAAATATGACTGTGTATTGGCGACGCATGTTTTGGAACATGTCGATGAGCCGGTGACGTTGTTGCGCCACATGAAAAAGTGGCTCACTTCCGAGGGGAAAATAATCATTATCGTGCCAAACAAAGAGTCCATTCATCGTCAATTGGCTGTTTTGATGGGTTTGCAGCCGGCGCTTGACACGCTGGGCGAACGGGATAAATTGGTGGGACATCAACGGGTTTATTCGCTTTCCACACTGGAAGAAGACGTGGTGGCGGCGGATTTGGCGGTCGGAGCTACGGCGGGATTTTTCTTAAAAACGCTTCCCAATTCAATGATGCTGGATTTTTCGCCCGAATTGATGGCCGCGCTTAATGGCATTGCCCCCGACATTCCCAAACATCTTTTGGCGAATATTGGAATGGTTTGTTCGTTGCGTTGAAATCATGGAAGTGATTCGTTATTGCGCGTCCTCCGAGGACACTTGGGATGATTTTATCCAGGATTGTCCGATGTCGACTTTTTTACACAGCCGCCGTTTTTTGTCGTATCACGGCGACAGATTTGATGATTATTCGTTGTTGTTTGTTAATCAAGACGCCTTGCTGGGTGTTTTGCCGGCGGCGGCATCGGCGGAAAACGCGGTGGAGAGTCATCCCGGGGCGACGTTTGGCGGCATTGTGCATAACGGCGCGCTGGCGGGTGACAAAATGACGGAGGCGATAAATCATGCGGCGGCGTATTATAAAAAAGAGGGTTTTTCTTCTTTTATTTACAAGCCGCCTTCCGCATGTTATCGCCGCCGTCCTTGCGATGACGACATATACGCACTATGCGCGGCGGGCGCATCATTGACGGAGTGCAAACTTTCTTCCGTGATTAATCTCGCCGACAGGGGAGAAGTTTCATATGCCCGCCGCAAAGGGCGAAAGAAAGCGGAAAAGGCGGGATTAACCATGCATTGCGGAGCGGACTGCATACGTGAAATTTGGAATCTTGTGGAAGACAACTTGTCCCTGCGCCACGACACCAAGCCGGTTCATTCTCTCGCGGAGATTGAAATGTTGGCGCGAATGTTTCCCGATAATATTAAATTCCATGTCGGGCGTCTGGAGGGCGAGATTGTTTGTTGCGGAGTCATGTTTTTGTCGCCCACGGTATGGCACGCCCAGTATGTGCATGCCAATGAAACGGGACGAAAAATATGCGCGCTGGATTTGTTTTATGAACATCTCATCGCACAGGCGACATCGGAAGAAGTGCGTTATTTTAGTTTTGGCGTTTCCAACCGGCCGAGGACTGAAGGAGGGGGATTAAACGCCGGGTTATACGCGGCGAAGAGGCAATTTGGCGGAGGCGGCGAGGCAAATTGGACTTTTACCCTGCAACTGGGATAATACAGGGGACATGTTAAAATTCAGCCATGGATAATTCGGTCACCGGCAAAACAGAGACAAATGAATCGCGCCGGCGCGATTCTCGGGTTTTGTTGTCACTGGTTATCACCGTTTTTCGCGGACGGGATTTTTTGGAGGGCACTTTCGCGCGCATCGCGGAGACCATTGACAAAATACCGGATACCCGGTTGGAAGTCATCGTTGTGGATGACGGTTCCGATGATGATTCTTTTTCCGAAATTAAGCGATTACAAAAACTGCAGCCGTTTCCGGTTTGCGCCCTTCGTCTTTCTCAAAACCGTGGTCCGATGATTTCGGTGCAAGCCGGAATCGCCCGCGCGGTCGGCGACTGTGTGGCGGTGTTGCCGCAAGATTTACAAGATCCGCCGGAATCGGTTGCGGACATGTTGGCGGCGTGGCGCGAAGGCAACAAAGTGAACATGACTTATCGCATTTCTCGCGATGAACCGCCGCTGAAAAAAGCGTTTGCGGCGATATATCATTTTGTTTTTCGCACCATAACCGGCATTAATTATCCGGCGGGTGGTTTGGGAGTTTTCTTAATTGACCGCGAAATAGCCGATGATATTGTCGCTCATCCGCCGCGACACACTGATATTTTATTGCATATTTTTTCCATGGGATATCGTCCGCGTTTGCATCCTGCGCCGCGCTTGTCTCCCAAAGCGAAAACCAACTGGACGTTTTCCAAAAGCATAAAATTGGCGATTGATAACTTTATCGGATTTTCGTATTTGCCGGTGCGTTTAATGTCGTTGGCGGGAGTTATGGTTTCGCTGGCGAGTTTTTGTTTTGCCGGCTATGTTTTTGTCGGTAAATTGACCGGTTGGTATCCGATTAATCAACCGCCGGGTTGGGCGACAATTGTGGTGTTGTTGACTTTTTTGTCGGGAATGGTGATGTTAATGTTGGGCGTTATCGGCGAATATTTATGGCGGATTTTGGATAATATGCGCGGCGCGCCGATTTATCGAGTGGAAGAAACACACGATTCTTC
>JAWONR010000196.1:0-4784 GCA_033865115.1 Candidatus Persebacter sydneyensis
GTGTTTCTTCCACTCGATAAATCGGCGCGCCGCGGACATTATCCAAAATCCGCCATAAATATTCGCCGATAACGCCCAACATTAACATCATCATTCCCGACAAAAAAGTCAACAACACCACAATTGTCGCCCAACCCGGCGGTTGATTAATCGGATACCAACCGGTCAATTTACCGACAAAAACATAGCCGGCAAAACAAAAACTCGCCAGCGAAACCATAACTCCCGCCAACGACATTAAACGCACCGGCAAATACGAAAATCCGATAAAGTTATCAATCGCCAATTTTATGCTTTTGGAAAACGTCCAGTTGGTTTTCGCTTTGGGAGACAAGCGCGGCGCAGGATGCAAACGCGGATCATAACCCATCGAAAAAATATGCAACAAAATATCAGTGTGCCGAGGCGGATGAGCGACAATCTCATCGGCAATTTCGCGGTCAACTAAAAAAACTCCCAAACCACCCGCCGGATAATTAATACCGGTCATGGTGCGAAACATAAAATGATATATCGCCGCCAACGCCTTTTTCAGAGGCGGTTCATCGCGGGAAATGCGATAAGTCATATTAACTTTCTCACCTTCACGCCACGCCGCCAACATATCCACAATTGATTCCGGCGGGTCTTGCAAGTCTTGCGGCAGTACCGCCACACAATCACCTCGGGCGCGGGCAATTCCGGCTTGTACTGACGCCATCGGTCCGTAATTCTTGGAAAGTCTCACGGCGCGCACCGGAAAAGGCTGTTGTGGTTGAAGTCTCATAATTTCAGCGAAAGAATCATCATCGGAACCGTCATCCACGGCGATGACTTCCAGCTGCATTGGGATGTCTTTGGCGGTCGCCGACACGCGCGAAAAAGTCTCCTCCAAAAAAGCCCGTCCGCGAAACACGGTGATAATAAGCGACAATAGCGGTTTTTCGCCTTTCACACGCGGCGCGGACATATTATCGGAGCGGGAGAATTCGGACACAACGGGACATTTTACCGCATGCATGTTAAAATAACCGCGAAATGAGCCCCCGTCCCAAAATATTAATTGTCGGCGGCGGCATCGCCGGATTATGTTGTGCCTTACAACTCGCCCGCCGCGGTGTTGCCGCGATGGTATGTGAAAAACTTCCGCCGGCATCATCCGCCGGTTATATTATCGGCATTTGGAAGAACGGTTTTGATGTTTTGGAGAAACTCGGTGTTGCCGATTTGGCGCGTCAACAGGGCATCACAAGCGATTTTCAAATTCTAACCGACCCCCAAAACCGCGTCATTCGTAGCACGGACATGCGCGCACTCAACGAGAAATACGGTGCGGGAGTCGTCTTTATGAACAGAGGCGCACTGGTGGAATGTCTGCTTGAAGAGCTACAAAAAACCGGCGTTGCCGATGTTCATTTTAATCACTCCGTTTCGGAAGTTGAATCACAAGAATCCAAATCGCGCGCGGTTTTTGCATCTGGCGAAGAAGAATATTGCGATTTAATCATCGGCGCGGACGGCATTAATTCACGGGTGCGCCGCGCGGTTTTTGGAAATCGCGGCGAAGTCACGCATAACGGTGTTTTTTATTATGCCGTCGTTTCAATGACGGAATGGGAATCACCACTGACGGGCGATGTTGAAATGACCGGCGCGGGCACTTTTTTGGGTTTGTATCCGTTTTCACGGCGGGAATGCGGCATTTATGCGGCGGTATATCGCCGTCCCGGACTCCTCTCCCGTCCGCCGAGTGAAGTGTTGCGCGAGTATTTTTCCGGATTTTCGGGATATGCTCCCGCAGTCATTGACTCATGCATGACAGCGGAGATTTTTGGAGATGTCATCCGCGAAGCAAATGCGCCCCGCTGGTGTTTTGAAGGTGGAATTCTCATTGGTGATGCGGCACATGCCATGTTGCCGACCACCGGACAAGGTATTTCACTGGCGCTGGAAGACGGTTATTTATCGGCGAATATCATCGCCGACTCTCCGCAGGAAAAATGGGCGGAACAATTCGCCGCTTTGGAGAAATCACGCCGCAGTAGAATCACACCGATTCGCCGTCGGGCGGCATTGACTAATTTTGTCGTCAATCACACGCCTTCATGGTTGTGTCCGTCTCGCAACACATTAATTCGCCTGTTGGCCGGCAACAAGTCTCGCGGGTTGGATTCTTTTATGGCGGACAATGTTGTTCGCGGCGAGACGCATGGTCATGATTAAGATTACCGGTTATTCCGCCGACCGGCGCGCGGAGTGGAATGATTTTGTCTCCGCCGCCAAAAACGGCAGTTTTTTGTTCGACCGCGACTATATGGAATATCATGCCGACCGGTTTTGTGATTATTCGCTGATGTTTTTTAACCGAGACAAGCTGTGCGCGGTGTTGCCCGCCAATGTAAAAGACGACTGTTGCGACAGTCACGGCGGATTGACTTACGGCGGGGTGATATCGGGCTCGGATATGAAAACCGCGACGATGTTGTCATTGTTTGACGCATTAATTGTTCGTTTGCGCGATGCGGGAATTAAGAAATTAGTTTACAAACCGGTACCGCATATTTATCATCGCATGCCGGCGGAGGAAGATTTATATGCATTGTTTCGCAAAGACGCCTCGTTGTGTTCGCGTCAGGTATCAACGGCGGTGTGTCCGCAAAATCGTCCGGGGTATTCCAAAGGACGCAAAGCGTGTGTGAGCAAAGCCCGTCGTTTTTCACTCGCGATACGCGAGGCACATACGGCGGAAGACATTAATGGTTTTTGGCAAATACTCACGGGCGAATTGCAGGCGCGTCGTCAAGCGGCGCCGGTGCACACAGCGGATGAGATGTCGTTATTAAAGTCTCGTTTTCCGAAAAACATTCGTTTGTTTGGGGCTTATGCGGGAGACGACATGTTGTCCGGTGTTTTGGTTTATGAAAATGAAACGGCGGCGCATTGTCAATATATCGCCGCCGGCGAGCGGGGTCGGGAATGCTGCGCGCCGGATTTTTTAATGGACAAGCTGCTCACCGAAACTTTTGTTGAAAAGCGGTGGTTTGACTGGGGGACGTCCAATCATGACGGCGGTCGCGTGTTGGATGAACAATTGATTCTTAACAAAGAAAGTTTTGGCGGGCGCGCCGTTTGTTATGACGCTTATGAAATTAAATTGTAAGATGAACGACAGTTATCAGTTTCCTTTGGAGCCTCCTTCCGTTTCGCCCCACGCGCGTTTTGCCGGCGGGAGAAAAGATTTGTTGCGTTTTATCGACGGGCGTTGTCGCATTTATAACAGGGCGTTAACCGCATTGGAACTGTTGTTTGAGCGGTTTTTGTTTGGCAAAAAAACCGTCACTATTCTAACGACCAGTCAAAGCAAATATGTCTCCGCATGCGTAACCGATGCGGCAAAACGGCATGGAAAATGGTCTCGAATTTTTGAAGAAGATACCGCCGCCGTTGTCGTAATACATGAATGGGGTTTTGCGTATCCGCACATGGCGGCTTTGACAAAAACATGTCGCGCGCGCAACATACCGCTGATAGAAGATTGCGCGCGCGCATTCGGCACTTATATTGACGGCGGCTGCGGACGGCATGGGGATTATGTTATATTAAGTGCGCATAAGTTCTTCGGCGTAAAAAAAGGCGTTATGGTCGCCCGCAATGAGTTTGATTTTCCGGATGATAAAGATTCCGTGCGAACGAAAACATTATTGGCGCCCTCTCCTCGGTTGGTCATTAGCAAAAGGCGGCGGGTTTTTGAATGGCACCGGCAACGATGGGAGCGTCAACGTTTGTTTTGGCTCCCGCGCAAAAACGAAACGGCGGAGGCGTTCATACTTCCCTGCGGAACGCATGGCGCTTTTCTCAGAAAGCATATGCGCAAGCGGGGCGTAGAAGGCGGATGTTGGTTTGGCAATCGTCAATTATTTCTGCCATGCCATCATAATTTAATGCAATCCGATGTGAACATCATCGGCGATATTGTCGCAGACGGATTCGCAACGGCGCAAAAAAGAGGTTAACGCATGGGCAATATTAAGCGAATCAATGAATACGGGCGCGCATATTCCGCGGTTCCTTTTGAGCCGGAACAGTCGGAGTTTCGTCGTCGGTTTACGGCGGCGCGTTTGCGCGAACGTCCGCATGCCCGGGTTTTGGAAATCGGTTGCGGACTGTCCTCCCTGTCTTCGGAGCTTGATGACTTTGAGCACTGGACAATTATTGAACCGTTTGCCGACTTTGCGGCGAAGGCCCGCAAACGGGCGGGCAAGAATCATCGGATTCATGTAATTGACGGATTTTTGGAAGACCATGTCATGTCGCTACAAAAAGAGCGTTTTGATGTCATTGTGGCATCGGGAGTGCTAAATGAAGTCGCCGACCCAAAGTCGTTTATGGCGGATATTGCCTCGGCGGCTTCCCGCAATTCGATTATTTATGTCAGCGCGCCCAACGCCGGTTCATTTCACCGCCTGCTGGCGGTGGAAATGAAACTCATACCGGATATTTATGCGGATTCAAAGATTCAGAAAAAATTGCGCCAGCGTTTATACGACATGGAATCGCTGCGACGTGCGGCGACAAATGCGGGTTTTCGCGTGATTGACTCCGGTTATTACGCGTTTAAGCCGTTTACACACGCGCAGATGGAAAAACTAATGCAACAGAGGTTTCTCAACAAACGCATGTTGGACGGACTTTTCAACATGTGCAAACACGCCCCTGAACTCGGTTCGGAAATGTTTGTTGAATTAAAACTCTCGCCCCGTCCTCGCTCGTCAAACAAAAAATAAAAACAATACACACATCATCCG
>JAWONR010000197.1:0-4354 GCA_033865115.1 Candidatus Persebacter sydneyensis
CCCGCATCCGCAGACCAATTTATAACCATTGGCACCGGCGGCGTAACCGGTGTTTATTATCCGACCGGCGGCGCAATTTGTCGTCTCGTCAACAAAGACCGCAAAACCCACGGCATTCGATGCTCGGTCGAATCAACAGGCGGCTCGGTGTATAACACACGCACCATCCGTCAGGGAGAGTTGGACTTTGGCGTCGTTCAATCAGACGTCCAAGCCGCGGCCATCGCCGGCACCGGCAAGTTTGCCGATGACGGTGCTTATCCGGAACTCCGTGCGATATTTTCAATTCACCCCGAACCGCTGCATGTCATGGCACGAGCCGACAGTGGGATTCGCACACCGGATGATATGAAAGGCAAAAAAATCAATATCGCCAATCCGGGCTCCGGCACGCGGGTCTTGGCGGAAACATTGATGAAATATTATGACCTTTCACCGTCCGACTTCGCACTCGCCGCCGAACTCAAATCTTCGGAACAATCAGCGGCGTTGTGTGACGGAAAACTCGATGCGACTATTTGGGCGGCGGGTCTGCCCAACGGCTCGGCTCAGGAAGCCACCAGCACTTGTGATGTCTCCATCGTTCCGTTGTCCGGCGCGCCGATTAAAAAGCTGCTCGCGGATAACTCGGCTTATGCCAAAGCGACAATTCCGGGCGGCATGTATCCGGGAAACGACAACGACATCCCGTCATGGGGACCGAAGGCGACATTTGTCACCGCCGCCGGCACTGATGATAAAGTCGTCTATGCGCTGGTGAAAGCGGTTTTTGACAACTTTGACAACTTCAAAAAACTGCATCCGGCGTTCTCCCGTCTGGAAGAGACCAAAATGATTAAAGACGGTTTGTCGGCGTCTTTGCATCCGGGCGCGGTTAAATACTACAAAGAACGCGGATGGATGTAATCGCAAAAAACTCGCCGCCCCGGCATGACAAACACGCCGTCGGTTGACGAGTTTATTGCATCGGATGTCGGTGCACGCGCGCCGACATCTGCGCTTGTCCGGGCGGTGTTATGGTACACCGCTCTTTCATGGTCGTTGTTTCAATTGTGGATTGCCTCGCCGTTGCCGTTTATTATTAAGGCGGGCGTTCTAAACGACACACAAACGCGCGCCATTCATCTGGCGTTTTCGGTGTTTTTGGCGTTTTTGGCGTATCCGACCTTGCGCAACGGTCCTCGTGACCGAATTCCGGTTCAAGACTGGGTGATGGCGTTTGTCGCCGCGGGATGTGCGGCTTATATTTGGCTGTTTTACGACGGCATTGCACAACGCTCCGGCGCGCCAAACACGGTGGACATCACAATTGGCGGCATAGGAATTGTGTGTTTGATGGAAGCCGCCCGTCGTTCCTTGGGACTGCCGCTGATGGCGGTCGCAGTGTTTTTTATCGCCTATGTGTTCTTTGGTTCGTGGGACGGACTTCCCGACATGGTGCGTTGGAAAGGCGCGTCTTTTGAGAAGGCCATGTCGCATTTATGGCTGACAACCGAAGGTGTCTTTGGCGTTGCCCTGGGAGTCTCATCCGGTTTTGTTTTCCTGTTTGTTCTGTTTGGAGCGATGTTAAACCAAGCCGGCGCCGGCAACTATTTTGTACAAATAGCGTTTTCATTATTGGGACATTTATGCGGCGGACCGGCAAAAGCGGCGGTGGTGTCGTCGGCGATGACCGGATTAATTTCGGGTTCATCAATTGCCAATGTCGTCACCACCGGCACATTCACGATTCCGTTGATGAAGCGTGTCGGATTTTCGCCTGAAAAAGCCGGTGCGGTGGAGGTGTCATCTTCGGTCAACGGTGTTTTAACGCCTCCGGTCATGGGCGCGGTGGCGTTTCTCATGACTGAATATGTGGGGATTTCTTATGTGGAAGTTGTCAGACATGCGATTTTACCGGCGTTAATATCGTACATTGCGCTGGTATACATCGTACATTTGGAGGCGAAAAGAAGCAACATGCCGGTGTTGTCTCGCGCGCCGCCGCCGCCGTGGAAGATACGTTTAATTCGCGGCGGCATTATATGGACGTCGTTGTTCATCTTGGCCGGCGCGTTTTATTATTTTGTTGAATTGGTGAAAATGTTATTTGGTGAAATCGCGCCGTTGCCGGTAGCCGCAATGGTGTCGGCGGCGTATGTGATGTTGGTGTGGTTGGCGGCTCGCGCGCCGGACATACCGGAAATGGACTCGAGTGGTGCGTTGCCGGTGTTTGAAAAAGTCATCAAAACCGGTTTGTATTATTTCATGCCGATTTTGGTTTTGGTGTGGTTTTTAATTGTGGAACGGAACTCGCCCGCCTATTCGGCTTTCGGCGCGATTTTGTTTTTGATGGGCGTATTGTTGACGCAAAAACCGCTAAAGGCGTTCTTTCGCGGCGACAGTAAATGGCGCGCGATGATTCGGGGTGGCGTTCATGACCTGGCGGACGGACTGGTGACCGGCGCGCGCAACATGACCGGACTGGCGGCGGCGATGGGCGTTGCCGGCATCATTGTCGGGGCGGTCACTCTGACCGGAGTCGGACAAGTCATGGCGGAGTTTGTGGAATTTTTATCGGGCGGTAATTTATTGGCGATGTTGTTTTTTGTCGCGGTAATTTCGATTGTGCTGGGCATGGGTTTGCCGACCACCGCCAATTATATTGTCGTCAGTTCTTTAATGGCGGGTGTGGTGGTTGAACTCGGCGCGCAGTCGGGATTTATTGTTCCGCTGGTGGCGGTTCACATGTTTTGTTTTTATTACGGCATCATGGCGGATGTCACGCCGCCGGTGGGTTTGGCTTCTTTTGCGGCGGCGGCGATCTCACGCGGCGAACCGATTAAAACCGGCTTTACCGCTTTCTTTTATTCATTGCGAACCGCGCTTTTGCCGTTTTTGTTTATTTTCAACACTGATTTGTTGTTAATAGATGTGAGTTTTGGACAGGCGATTTTTGTTTTCATTGTGGCGTTGGTTGCCATGCTTATTTTTGCCGCCGGCACCATGGGTTATTTTCTAACGCGAAGTTTTCGCTGGGAAAGTGCGGTGTTAATTTTCACGGCTTTTGTTTTATTCCGTCCCGGATTCTTTTTGGATTATGTCGCCGCCCCTTATGAACATGCACCGGCGGCGCAGATATTTGACGCGGCAAAAACGGCAAAAGACAATGATGATTTGCGCGTGCGCTTACAGGGTGAATCCATAGACGGCGGACAAGTGGATGCGGTGTATCTTTTGCCCCTGGGTGAAAGCGGCGAAGACGGTGAAACACGCCTGGAAAAGTCGGCGGGATTGCTTCTTAGACAAGACGGCGAACAGGTGTTTGTGGATGATTTAACATTCGGCGGAATGGCGCAAAAAGCCGGTGTTGATTTTGATTGGGAGGTCGCGGCGGTTGAAATTCCCGCCACTCGTCCGCCGAAGCAAATATTTTACATTCCGGCGGCGATTTTACTCGCGGCGGTTGTTGTCGCACAACGGCGGCGAATGTCCAGTCTTGGCGCCTCATAACAATGTCGCCGCTCGTCATGGTCGCGCCCAACGGCGCCCGGCGCGGCAAAAAAGACCATCCTGCATTGCCCGTTTCCATCACTGAAATCGCACAAACCGCCGCCGCATGTCATGCCGCCGGTGCCGGTGCCATTCATGCCCATGTTCGCGACAATGACGGCGAGCATGTGTTGGATGCCGGGTTATACGGGGAATTATTGTGTGAAATCAAAAATCAATCACCGGAGGTCAAAGTGCAAATCACCACTGAAAGCGCGGGAAAGTATTCACCCGATGAACAACGGCGACTGTTATATGACTTACGCCCGCCGTGGGCGTCAGTGTCACTCGCTGAAATGACGGCGGACGGCGATGATGAAAGTATAAAGAAGTTTTATCGGCGGGCGCATGATGAAAACATCGAAATTCAACATATTCTTTACAGTCCGCGCGAAGCCGAACAACTTACACACTTATGCGCAAGCGGTGTAATCCCCTCCTCCGCCGCCGTTTCAGTATTGCTGGTATTGGGACGTTATTCACCGGCGACAGACGGCACGGCGGAAATGTTAACGCCGTTTTTGGAGACAATGCCTCGCGGCGCGAAATTCATGGCGTGTGCATTCGGAAAAGATGAATATAAATGTCTGTTGGCGGCGGCGAAGGCGGGAGGCGACTGTCGCATCGGTTTTGAGAACAATTTACACCTCGCCAACGGCACTATCGCCGCCGACAATGCGGAAAAAGTTTCTGAGTTAATTGCCATGTTGTCCGATAACTCATTTAACTAATTATAAAACGGTCATCACTTTGCAAAATCATGAGACGGCGGATGTTTCTTTTCTATAATATCGGAACAATATCGCCGCGACAATTAATAAAA
>JAWONR010000198.1:0-3829 GCA_033865115.1 Candidatus Persebacter sydneyensis
ATTCGGCGCCGCTTTCGCCGCCTTCGAACGCCGTTATTTCGAAATGCCGTTTTAACAACAGTGACTATTCAAGCCGGTCTTTTTTTGTCATTCTCTTTTAACAAAAGAATTCATCAAGTAATTAATTAGTTTGCGATTCTTCCCCGTCTCCGAAGATGGCGGCCCGCGCCGCTGATTTCCAAATCAAACTTTTAAATAGTGCCCAACGGAGTTATTCCGTGCGAGCGAGCAGTTCCGCGTTGCCGCCGGCGGCGGTCAGATTTGTGCATATATTTTTTTCGGCAAACAACCATGCTCGGTCTCCGGTCGTGCGAATCATCGGCGTAATGTGTTCCCGCGACAAAGCTATGCGGCGGCGAAAGCCGGACAATTCTCCGTCCAACGCCGGGTCAATCATCACCGCGTTATATGTGCCGGCATCCTGCGGTAAAGACACGGCGAAATCGGCGACATTGCCGGCGGCACGCGCAATCTCCGCATACCGTGCCGCCGTTTTTGCATCCGGCGACACGCAAAGAATCTTCCCGCGCCCTCCAGCGCGATAACAGTTGCGTTCGCCGTCAGGACCTGGAAGAAAATGTTCTTCACCATCCGCCTCCGGAGGAATGTTATGTGTGAACGCCGCCAGATACATCGGTCCGCCCGCCTTCGGTCCGGTGCCGGATAATCCTCGTCCTCCGAAAGGCTGGCTGCCCACAACCGCGCCAATTTGGTCTCGGTTGATATACACATTTCCGGCGTTGATGTGCGCGGCGCAATCATCCAACATTCGTGAGACACGCCCGTGCAATCCAAAAGTCAACCCGTAGCCCGTTTTATTGAGGGCAGAGATGATTTCGTTTTCGCCTCCGGCGGCGTAAAACGCAATATGTAAAACCGGTCCGAATATTTCGCCCGGCAACTCGTCAATTCCCCCAACTTTAATTATCGCAGGCGGCGCGAAACATCCGTCGCCGGGCGCGCGTCCGCGCCACAATAGCCGTCCTTCCCGGCGCGCGGATTCCACATACAGGTTAATTTTTTCGCGCGCCTCATCGTCAATTATCGGTCCGATATCCGAGGAAAAATCCGCGGGCGCGCCCGTTTGCAAAAGATGCGCCGCGCCGCGCAACATGGACAGCATCGCGTCTCCGATGTCCTCTTGCACATACAGCATTCGTAGTGCCGAACACCGCTGACCCGCCGAACGAAACGCGGAACGAATAATGTCATCCGCTGCACGTTCCATCAGCGCGCTGGAATCCGCCAACATCGCATTCAATCCGCCGGTCTCCGCCAGCAAAGGCGCATGCGGTTTTGCTGACTCCGCCACGGCAATTTCAATGTGTTTGGCAGTCCGCGTGGAACCCGTGAAGACAATCATATCGGCGACTCCGGCGGCAACGGCGTGCGCGCCAACCTCGCCGCCGCCGTAAATAATTTGTAATGCGCATTCGGGAAGTCCTGCACGATACAACATTTCCACGGCGGCACGGGCGACTCGCGGAGTTTGTGCGGCGGGTTTTGCCAGCACCGCGTTGCCGGCGGCCAGCGCCGCGGCGATTTGTCCGCAAAAAATGGCGAGTGGGAAATTCCATGGCGACACCGCCAGTACAACTCCGCGCGGCGCGGCATCTTTTGGCAGGAGGCGCGCTTGCGCGGCGTAATATCGACAAAAATCCACTGCCTCGCGCAGTTCCGCCGCACAATCATCAATCGTCTTTTTGCCTTCGGACATCAACAAACCAAAAAACCGCGGCGCATGTTCTTCCAACAACTCGGAAAATGTCTCCAAAACATTCGCGCGCGAAGACGGCGGTATATCCGCCCATTGTTGCGCGCGCGCCTCCAAAAAATGTAACGCGGAATCAATTTCCGCGCGGGACGATTCCGGTGGCGGCTCGCAAATCCCCAGATGCGGCGCAACCGAAGATTCCAAATCAGACAAAACCGCGGGGTCGTCCATGTCCCACCCGCGACTGTTCCGGCGCGTTCCGAACAACGCCGCGCCAGTGCGAATATTCGTTTGTCGTCCTTCATTCCGCCGCGCACTATCCGCGGGGTCAGCGACCATCTCCGCCGCCGGCGCGGACAAATCGTTTAACTGATGCATAAACGAAGTGTTCGCGCCGTTTTCCAGAAGACGACGCACCAAATACGCGAGCAGGTCACGCCGTCTTCCCACCGGCGCGTAAATGCGCAGACGGTGCGGGTGCTCTTTTGCGAGAGCGTCGTACAACGGCGCGCCCATTCCATGCAAACGTTGAAACTCAAAATCATCGCACCCGGCGCGATGAGCAATTTGCAAAACGGCGGCGGCGGTCGCGGCGTTGTGTGTGGCAATCTGCGGATAAATCCACGGACTGTTCATCATCGTTGCGGCGTGATGCAAAAACGCCAGGTCGGTGTGCGCCTTGCGAGTAAACACCGGAAAATCGGCGAGTCCTTTTTCCTGCGCGATTTTAATTTCGGTGTCCCAATATGCGCCTTTGACCAAACGTATCGGCATGCGTTGTCCTCGTTGCCGCGCAATATCGGCGAGTTCGGCGATGACCATGCCAGCGCGGCGGTTGTATGCCTGCACGACAACTCCGAATCCGTCCCAGTCGGCGATTTCGGGTTCCACCGCCAACTGCCGAACAACCGCCAGCGACAATTCCAGCCGTGCCGTCTCTTCGGCGTCAATGCTAACCGGCGCGCCGCACCGGCGCGCTTCGCAGACTAGACGGCGGACACGGGGAAGCAAATGCCGCCCGACTTCGCACCATTTACGAGTTTCGTAGCGCGGATACAAGGCGGAAAGTTTAATGGAAACGCCGTCTCTTCCGCTACGTCCGGCGATTTGCACGGCGCGTAAATATGCGTCAAAATAACGCGCGGCATCCTCTTCGTGACGGGCGGCTTCGCCCAGCATGTCAAACGAATATGCGGCACGGGAATCTTTTACAGCTTTTGCGGCGGCGGTTTCTATCGTTTCGGCGAAGACAAAATGTCCACCCAAAATTTTCATCGCTTCAACAACGCAAGCGCGCACCGCCGGCATTCCCAGCCGCCCGGCAATTTCGGCGAGCACCGCGCCGCGAATGTCGGTCACCATTCCCGCGGCGGACAAAGCCAACGCGGCGGCATGCGCGAAACCGTGGGGCGAAGACGCCAGCCAGTCTCGTCCGCCGATTTTGTCGGAAATTAACGCATCGCGAGTGGCAGAGTCAGGAACGCGCAATAACGCTTCAGCGAGTTCCATCAACGCCCGTCCCTCATCACTGCTGATGTCGTACGCGGTGGCGAGTTGCGCTGCCGGATTCATTCCGCGGCGGCGGGATTTTTCAATGAGACGCAACGCCATCTCTCGCGCCGCCGCCGATTCTGTCGCGGACAGCGCCGAAGCGTTCAAAAAAGCATGAATTTGATTTTGCTCGGACGCGGGCAACGGCAACGGCAAAACGACAAAATCGGACGGCGATTCGCTGGCGGGAAAGACACCGTCAAAAGACGATTTGGGCGGATTAAATTCCTCGTAATCATCACTGCCAGGCATTCCCTGATTATAGCAATTTTTATTAAAACACCATCCGCGCCGCCCGAAACCATTTTTTCTCTTGAGCGCTATGCTAACGCTAAAGATGGTGACAAGCAGGTAAAGGGGGCTGAAAACTATACCGGCAGGTTCTTTAAGTTAATCAATGACTACGAAATAATCGTTTCCAACAACGCAACGCCCGGCGGCGTCCTATTCTTGTGAGGTCAAAACCGCGCTGCCGTTAGCGATAAAATGTTTCACTCTCTTGTTTGGAATGGTGAGGGCGATTCAAGGTTGATTTTTTTTAATTTTTGCGTCGACGCATTGTCG
>JAWONR010000199.1:0-3709 GCA_033865115.1 Candidatus Persebacter sydneyensis
GTGGTCATTGGCGGAGGCGTTATGGGGTGTTCAACACTGTATCATCTCGCCGCTCACAATGTCCGAGACGCCGTTTTACTGGAGCGCGACAAACTCACTTCCGGCACGACTTGGCACTCCGCCGCCCAAGTCCGGGCACTGCGCTCAAGCCAAAATTTGACCGATTTAATCCGTTATTCCATTGACTTATATCAGCGGCTTCCGGCGGAAACCGGACAAGCAACCGGATGGATAAACAGTGGTTCCGTCTCTATCGCCTGTACTACGGGGCGGCTTTTGCATATCCGCCGACAAGAATCAATCGCCAGATGTTTTGGCGTACAGGCACATCCAGTGTCCGCCTCTGAAGTTAAAGAAAAATGGCCGCTGGCGGATGTCGGTGATGTTATCGGCGCGACATGGTCGCCAGAAGACGGACGAGTTAATCCCTCCGATTTATGCGCCGCCCTTGTTAAAGGCGCCGGAGAGACAAAAGTGTTTGAAAATACCGAAGTTGTCGGCATTCACACACAAGGCGGCAAAGTTTGCGGTGTTCGGACTTCTCGCGGCGACATTCGTTGTGATGCCGTTGCCGTGTGTGCCGGATTGTGGAGTCCGAAGACCGCGGCATTGGCGGGAGCCGGCGCGCCATTGTGGCCCTGCGAGCATTTTTATTTGCTGACTCGCCCGATTGACGGTGTCGAAAACCGTCTTCCGACATTGTCCGACCATGATTCTCACTTGTATCTTCGGGATGAAGGAGGAGGATTGTTGGTCGGCTGTTTTGAGCCTGAGGCGCGGGCGATTGTAGACGGGAGATTGGATGAAGATTTCGCCTTTCGGTTGTTGCCCGAAGACTGGCAACATTTTGAGCCAATGATGGAAAACGCCATGCGGCGGATTCCGGCTCTTGCCGATGCGGAGGTTAAAACACTGCTTAATGGACCGGAGAGTTTCACTCCCGACGGTGTGTTTTTATTGGGAGAGACGGCGGAAACGACGGGTTTGTTTCTGGGATGCGGAATGAACTCCGTCGGTATTGCGACCGGCGGCGGAGCCGGACGTGCGCTGGCACATTATATTGTTCATGGACGTTTGCCGGTTCCGCTTCCCGAAGCCGACCCAAAGAGATTTTCTTCACATTGGAATTCAGCGGCGGCATTGTCGGCTCGGGCTCCCGAAGTCTTGGGACGACATTATGAGATTGCGTATCCCGGACGACAACCGACAACGGCGCGTAATTTGCGCTTATTGCCGTTGCATGAAGAGTGGCGGCGACAAAACGCATGTTTTGGACAATTTGGCGAGTGGGAACGTCCGTTGTATTTTGGCGAACCTCAGTCACCGGAGCTGACATTTGAGAGACCACAATGGTTTTCGCGCGTGAAAGATGAAGTCGAACAAGCACATTTACGCGCCGCCGTTTTTGATTTGTCTCCGTTGGGGAAGATTGTCGTGCGCGGGAAAGATGCGGAGTCGTTTCTCAACACTGTTTGCGGCGGGCGTATGAGATGTGCACCGGGACGGGCGGTATATGCGCTTATGCTTAATTCATGCGGCGGTATTGAAAGTGATTTGGTCGCTCAGCGAAGAAGTGAAGAAGAATATTATTTATATGTCGGCGCCGCCGCTGTTCGGAGAGACATGGCGTGGTTATGTCGTCATTTATCTCCCGGCTCGGCGGTGTCATTGTCGGATGAAACTGAAGAATGGGCGGTGTTGGGTTTGTTTGGCGGAGATGCCGGTGCAATTGCCGCCGCTGTCGGCGCTGATGAAATGTTGAATTTGAAGTATTATCGTCATGGTGAAACGCGAATTGCCGGGACATCAGTGCATGCCGCTCGATTGTCTTATGTTGGAGAATTCGGCTGGGAGATAACTTGTCGGGTCGCCGATGTAGAGACGGTATATGAGTCATTACACTCCGCCGGGGCGCGTCCGGCGGGTATGTTTGCCCAAGCCGCGATGCGTATTGAAAATAAGTTTTTGGCACACGGTGCGGAGTTGGACTCCGACATCACACCGGCGGAGGCGGGACTGTCTTTTGCGGTGAATTGGGACTGTGACTTTGTCGGGCGCGAAGCATTGTCGGCAAATCGGAAACCGGCGCGCAAGTTTGTCTCTGTTGGTTTTCGTGATTCAAACGCCGTTCCGCTGGGAGGCGAGGCGGTATATGATGACAACGGGCGGATTATCGGACGTACAACATCAGCTGCATTCGGTTTTCGCGCGGAAAAACCGGTGGCAATTGCCCTGGTTAATGCAGATGGAATTAGTGAAAGAGCGGTTAAAATAGACATCGCCGGACAGATGGCGGAAGGGGATGCAACGGAATCGGCGATTTATGACCCCAAAAAATGTCGATGTTAGACCGGCGAATGGTTGTCGTTTTGTAAACTTATAAAACAAAATGTAAACTTATAAAACAAAAGGAGAATGTGATGGAGAAAGAGCAAGAGATGAAATCTCATGTGTTTCCGCGTGACTGTCGGAAGTCATTGCCGACAATTGTCAGCGGTGACGGTGTTTATTTGACGGACACCGACGGGCGGCGTTATTTGGACGGCTGTTGCGGGGCGGCGGTGTCGTGTTTGGGACACTCCAATGAGGCGGTTGTTGCGGCGGCGACCAAACAACTTAATGCCGCGGCATGGGCACACACTTCGTTTTTTACCTCGGCTCCCGCCGAAGAGCTGGCGGCTGAATTATCCAACGCCGCGCCGGGTGAACTTCGCCGCGTTTATTTTACCTGCGGCGGTTCTGAGGCGGTGGAAGCGGCGTTGAAACTCGCGCGACAATATTATGTTGAACGCGGTGAGTTGGAGAGATGTTTTATTGTCTCCCGGCGTCAGAGTTATCACGGCAACACTTTGGGCGCGCTGACAGTGGGCAACAATCCCCGGCGGCGGGATATGTTTGCACCGTTGTTGTTTGACAATGTGCGTCATATTTCTCCATGTCATTATTGGCGTTACGGAGAGCCGGGTGAGTCTCCGGAAGAATACGGACAACGCACGGCGGATGAGTTGGAAGACATGATTGAAGAATTGGGGGCGAAGCGGGTGTTGGCGTTTGTCGCCGAAACAGTGCCGGGAGCGACTTTGGGCGCGGTGCCCGCGGTCGCCGGTTATTTTCGCCGTGTGCGCGAAATATGCACTCGTCATGATGTATTGTTGGTGTTGGATGAAGTGATGTGCGGGATGGGACGCACCGGCGCATTGTTTGCCTGTGAAGATGAGAATGTCGCTCCGGACATGGTGTGTGTTGCCAAAGGTTTGGGAGGCGGGATACAACCTCTGGGCGCGATGTTGTGCACTGAAAAAATATATGAAACCGTTGCCGGTAATTCCGGCGCTTTTCGTCATGGTCACACTTATATGGGACATCCAACAGCGTGTGCGGCGGGGGTGGCGGTGCTTGATGAGATTCGTAAAAACAATTTAATAGAGCGGGTGAAGAGCATGGGAGGGCGTTTACAGAGTGCGTTGTCGGCGCGACTTGGCGGACATCCTCATGTCGGTGATATTCGGGGACGCGGACTGTTTTTGGGAGTGGAGTTTGTCGCCAAAGACAAAACACCTTTTGCGCCGGGCGAACAAATTCATGCCAAAATCAAATCCGCCGCATTCGCCCGCGGATTGATGGTATATGGCATGGGCGGTTGTGCCGACGGTGAAAGCGGCGACCATTTATTAATTGCGCCGCCGTTTATTATTGAAGACGAACACAT
>JAWONR010000200.1:0-3427 GCA_033865115.1 Candidatus Persebacter sydneyensis
TCTTCCAAAATCATCGCCGCGGCTTTTTCGGCTATCATTATTGTCGGCGCGTTGGTGTTGCCCGAAATAATTTCCGGCATCACCGATGCATCCGCCACTCGCAATCCGTCAATCCCGCGCACGCGCAAACGTGAATCCACCACCGCCATGTCATCATTATCCGCGCCCATCTTGCATGTCCCGACAGGATGAAAAATAGTCGTGGAAAACTCCCCCGCCGCCTTCACCAACTCTTCATCACTTTGCACCGCTTCGCCGGGAACGTTTTCTTTCGGCATATAAGAATGCAACGGCGAGGCGGCGCAAATGTGTCTTACATGTTGAATTGCCTTCGCCGCCACTTTGCGGTCATCCGGATGCGACAAATGTTTCGCGTCAATCTGCGGCGCCGCCAGCGGGTCGGCGGAAGTAATCCGAACAAAACCGCGACTCAACGGACGCAAATGACAAACCGACGCCGTAAACGCCGGCTGAGCATGCAACGGTTTGCCAAAACCGTCCAAACTCAACGGCTGAACATGATATTGCAAATCCGCCGTTTCAACCGTGTCGTCACTGCGGGCAAAAACACCCAGCTGACTGGGCGCCGAAGACAACGGACCGCGCCGAAACAACGCATATTGCGCGCCCATCAAAACTTTGTGCCAGCGACTGTGCGACATTTCATTCAAAGTCGGCGCGCCGCGAATCCAAAACGACGGGCGAATCTGTAAATGGTCTTGCAAATTTTCACCGACTCCGGACAGCGCATGAACAACATCCACTCCCGCATCGCTTAATCGTTCCGGGTCGCCGACTCCCGAACACTGCAAAATATGCGGCGAACCAATACTCCCCGCCGACAAAATCACTTCACCTTCGGCGCGCGCGGTTTCAATTCCCTGCATAGTTTGATACTCCACGCCCACGGCGCGTCCGTTTTCCAAAAGTATTCGCCGCACTTGCGTCTCGCAGGTTATCGTCAATGCCGCGCGTTCAAGAGACGGCGGCAAAAAAGCTTCGGCGGCGGTTTGTCGCATGCCGTTTTTTTGATTCACTTGAAAATACCCGCTGCCCAGGTTGTCGCCGTCATTAAAATCATCGGTCGGCGGAATGTCACAAGCCGCCGCCGCTTCGGCGAAGGCGTCCAATATCTCCCAGCGATTGCGCAGATTACTCACCCACAATTCGCCTTTTTGTCCGTGCAACTCTCCGCCCAAAGATTCATTGCGTTCGTGACGGATAAAATATGGGAGCACTTCATTCCAAGACCAGCCGTCACATCCCGCCGCCGCCCAGCGGTCATAATCTTGAGCTTGTCCACGCATATAAATCATGCCGTTAATCGCCGAAGAGCCGCCCAAGACACGTCCACGCGGGTAGTTCAAACGCCGTCCGGCGAGATGCGGGTTTTCGCGCAGGACAAAGCACCAGTCGGTTTTGGGATTTCCCATCGTAAACAAATATCCGATGGGGATTTTGACCCAGAGATTACCGCGTCCGCGTCCGCCGGCTTCCAACAGCAAGACACGGTCGCCGCCTTCACTGAGTCGGTTTGCCAACAAACATCCGGCACTGCCGCCGCCGACGACAATATAACGATAGGATTTTTCCATAACCTCTCCGGGTGATTATACCGCACCTCTGCCGCCGCTGTTTGTTGAATTTCCGCCCAATTGATATTGTTGGAAGTCGTCAACTCATAAAATTGGCGTTCCGTCTTCTACCCCAGCCCGTTTTAAGGCGTCACAAAACATCTTTCAGCGCTTTTCGGGCTTTGGCGGCGGCTTGTTCGGGGGTTCCCGCGCCGAATTTGGGACTCTCGGACGGTTTTGGAGCTACGGACTCCGCGGACAAATTATCAAATGACGCCAAAACGGCGGCAATTGCATCGGCGGCGGCGGCAATATTGTCACTATCGGACAGAGGCGGAATCAACACTGCACGGCGTTCCCAAGCGGCTTCCGCGCGTTCACGGAGCCGTTCAGCAAAAGGGAAATTCGGTGAAACTTGCGCCGCCACCAATGCCAGCGGGGTTTTTGACAATAACTGGGCGGCGGCGTCAACATCCTGAGGCGAGAAAGACGCGACAACGATGACTATTCCGCCGTCTACTGATTTATCCGCGCCCAAAGCCGCCGCCAGCGGCGCGACATTTGCCGATGTTGCGGCTTGAACTTCGGTAATTTTCTTCGCCGTCATCATATTCTCCCGTCATTGCCGTCCGCAAAAGGCGGTGGAGGTGCTATAATCATAGGCAGTATACAATATATGAACACCGCTGTCATCAAACAGGGAGTTGGCGACATTATCGCCCGCATGTCCATCGGCAAGCCGCTTGTACTTGCCGTGGTTATCGCGCTGGGCGCATACCCGCCTGCCCGCGAAGTCTTATTAACCGCCCTGGCGGAGGCGTATTTTCAAGTCAGTGTTTTTGTCGCGGCGACTTTATTCGGCATGTTGTTGTTTGAGCGCTTTCGGCATCGCGACATTGCGGAGACACTTCGGCGGCATGTCAAATGGCAGGTGTTTGCGGCGGCGGTTTGCGGTGCGATTCCCGGTTGTGGAGGTGCGATTTTCATCATCACGCAATACATTCGCGGCGCGATGAGTTTTGGCGGCGTTGTCGCCACATTAACGGCGACCATGGGAGACGCGGCGTTTTTATTATTGGCAAAATCTCCGGCGGACGCTCTGTTGGTGTTTGTGGTTTGTTGGGTGTCGGGTGTTATTTTTGGTTATTTGGTCGATTGGACTCACGGACGTGACTTTATGCGCGTGCGAGCCGACGCCTCGGCGGAGGAGGAAGAAATCAACGAAAACCCGTTATTGTCTCCGGCTTATCGTTTATGGTTTGCGTTGTTCATACCGGGTGCGTTTATCGGTGTTGCCTATGCGGCGCAAGTGGATGTGCCGGTGCTTTTGGCGGTCGGAGGAGTCGCGTGGGTTGATGCTTTTGGCGCGGCGGCGGCGCTTTTGGCGATTGCCATGTGGACGGTCAATCCGCTGTCCGACATTCGCCTGTGCATATCGCGCCAGCGCACCATCACGCGGCGGGTGGCGGACACGACAAACTTCATCACCATCTGGGTTTTATTTGGTTTTGTCGCTTATGGCCTGGCAGAGTCGGTTTTTCAGCTTGACTTAAAGACATGGTTTGATTCGTGGATTGTCTGGGCGCCGTTGATCGCTGTGTTGATTGGTTTTATTCCCGGTTGCGGTCCGCAAATTGTCGTCACCACCTTGTATTTAAACGGCGTGATTCCCCTGTCGGCACAGTTGGCAAACGCCGTTTCCAATGACGGTGACGCGCTGTTTCCGGCGGTCGCCATCGCACCAAAAGCCTCATTGATAGCCACCCTCTATACCGCCGTCCCCGCCGTCATCGTCGGGTATGGCTGGATGTTTTTGGCGGAATAAGCAAAGCCGACTCCCTGAGTTCTCAAGT
>JAWONR010000201.1:0-2674 GCA_033865115.1 Candidatus Persebacter sydneyensis
CGCCGTCAATGAAAGCCCGGCACGCCGGTCATGTCTGGAAGGTCGTGGGCGATTCCTTTATGACAGTCAATGCAAGTCAGTCCCTGTTCCGCCAGTCCCTTGCGATGAAATTCGGCGGCGCGCGGTGATTGAGCCGCAAAATCCATCGACTCAAACTCATGACAATTGCGACATTCCAATGAATCGTTGTTTTTAAGACGCGCCCATTCCCGTTTCGCCATGACGAGGCGATGTGCTTGAAACTTTTCGCGCGTGTTAATAATCCCCCACGCCCATCCCCACACTTCTTTGGATGCGGCAATTTTGCGCGCGATTTTGTCCGTCCAGTTGTACGGCACATGACAATCCGGACAAGTGGCGCGTACGCCGGAGCGGTTTTCATAATGCACCGTCCGTTGTAACTCACGATAAACATTGTCCCGCATTTCATGACAGGAAATGCAAAATTGTTCCGTGTTCGTGAGTTCCAGTGCGGTGTTAAATCCTCCCCAAAATAAAACGCCCATGATAAAACCGCCAAGTGTTAAAAATCCCATGCTCAAAAACGCCGCCGGACGGCAGGCAATCCGCCATCCCTCCCGCAATAAGTTGATTACCCTTCGCAACATCGGTTATTCCTCCGGCAAATCCGCGCCGTCAATAAAATTATTCGGCACCAGTAAATCAACGGCGGTTTGCGGAACATGGCACTGCAAACAAAAATAACGGCGCGGCGAAACGTCTCCCAGCACTTGAAAATCGCGTCCCATAAAGTGTGACACGCTTACCATCGGCGCGCCGGTTTGCACAGAACGCCGGCGTGAATGACACGCCAAACATTTGTTCGCACGTAAGTGAATTTCGTAACCGTCAATGGCATGCGGAATTGTCGGCGGTTGTTCGGGATAGTTTCGAGTCCGACGTTCATCATCGTCTTCGTGCGGCGAGAGTGGCGGTGTCGGCGCGGTTTCAACTATCGGCGCGGGGCGTAAGCCGAAATCTTCAGCAACCGCAGACATTAACGCCGCCGCGGCAAAAACCGCCGCCGTTAGGCGGAATATATGCGTACCGCGCATTTCTTAAAATCCGTTTGTTTCGAAATCGGGTCGGTCGCGTCCAAAGTCAGTTTGTTAATCAATCTCCCCGCGTCAAACCACGGGACAAAGACCAATCCCTGCGGAGGACGGTTTCGTCCCCGAGTCTCCACCCGCACCCGCATTTTGCCGCGCCGTGACTCCAACACCGCTTCCGCGCCGCGCCGCAACTCCAAACTCCGCGCGTCATCAGGATGTATGTACACCAACGCCTGCGGCATCGCACGATGAAGTTCCGGTATGCGGGCGGTCATGGAACCCGAATGCCAGTGTTCCAAAACCCGTCCGGTGCATAACCAAAACGGATATTCCTCCGTCGGCGGTTCAGGAGGCGGTTCATAAGGCGCCGCAAAAATCTTTGCCTTGCCGTTTTTGTTGCCGTAAAAATAGACAGTTTTCTCTCCCGCCGGAACATAAGGATCTTCCCCGGCGCGATAACGCCAGCGTGTTTCCGTTCCGTCAACAACCGGCCATCGCAAACCGCGGCTTTCATGATAAGCCTCAAAATCCGCCAAGTCATGCGCCTTGCCGCGTCCGAATTTCGCGTATTCTTCAAACAATCCTTTTTGAGGATAAAAACCAAATGCTTCGGCTTCATCATTGACATAGTCGGGCGAAGTTTCGGATTTGGGAAAACGATTGACTTCTCCGTTCAAAAACAAAATCTCATAAAGCGTTTTACCGCGATAAGCCGGATTTTCCGCCAGTGTTTCCGCCGTCCACACCTCTTCGGCGAGGAATCTTTTAGAAAACTCCATCAACTGCCACAAATCCGAGCGCGCTTCGCCGGGAGGACTGACAAGTTGCCGCCAAAATTGAGTTCGCCGCTCGGCGTTGCCATAAGCGCCTTCTTTCTCAACCCACATTGCCGCCGGTAATATTAAATCAGCGGCGCGCGCGGTCACTGTCGGATATGAATCCGACACGACAATAAAATTGTCGGGATGACGATAACCCGGATATCCTTCCTCCAAAAGATTCGCCGCCGCCTGTAAATTATTGTTAACCATCACCCAGTAGGCGTTGAGTTTGCCGTCTTTCAGCGCTCGGCTTTGGGCGACTGCATGATAGCCCGGCTTGGCGGGAATAATCCCCGCCGGCAGTTGCCAAATTTCTTCGGCGCGTGCGCGGTGTTTGGGGTTGGCGACCACCATGTCCGCGGGAAGGCGGTGGGCAAAAGTCCCGACTTCGCGCGCCGTACCGCATGCCGACGGTTGTCCGGTCAGCGAAAACGGTGAATTACCGGGAGATGCAATTTTGCCCGTCAATAAATGCAAATTGTAAACAAGATGATTGCACCAAACGCCTCGCGTATGTTGATTAAAGCCCATCGTCCAAAATGAGGTGACTTTAATATTCGGGTCGGCGTATAAATTGGCGAGTTGTCGCAGAGCGTCTTCGGAAACACCGGACAATTCACGCACTTTCTCGGGCGTGTATTCACTGACAAACGCGGTGTATTCTTCGTAAGTCATCGAGGAAGAACCGCCGACGGCGTTGGCGTTGGCGGCTTTTTGTTGCAGCGGATGGGAATCACGCAGTCCGTAGCCGATGTCGGTGTTGGCGCGGCGGAATATGGTGTGATTATTGACAAAATCTCG
>JAWONR010000202.1:0-2420 GCA_033865115.1 Candidatus Persebacter sydneyensis
CATGAACCAAAACGGGCGACGTGCATTTTTGCGGTCGTCATTATTCTCAGCGCTCGGAGTTTCCGCCGTCGCCGCCGGATTTCGACTACCCGCGCACGCCGCGGAGGAAAAAGCGCTTAACTTTTACAACTGGGATACTTACATCGGAGAAACGACTCTGGATGACTTTAAAGCCGCGACCGGCGTGGAAGTTTCACTGAGTTTGTTTTCGGACAACTCGGAATTATTCGCAAAAATGCGCGAAGGCAATCCGGGTTACGATGTTATTTTGCCGAGTGACACTTTTGTTGACCGGATGCGGCGGGCGGAATTACTTCAACCGCTTGACCATTCACAAATTCCAAACTTTAAAAATGTCGCATCAAAGTTTCAAGACGCGTCATTCGACCCCGGACGTCAATATTCCATGCCTTACATGTGGGGAACAATGGGCATCGGCTATCGCAAGTCCAAAGTGCCGGAGCCGACAACATGGGGAGTCATTTGGGGAGCGGAATCCGACCAATATGCAGGACGCATCGGATGGATTAGCGAAGCCGAAGCGATGTTGGGCATGACTTTGCGTTATTTGGGACACTCATACAACGACACTGACGCCTCGCATCTCGCCGCAGCCGCCACTCAATTAATCAAATACAAAAAGAACGCGAAGGGAATCTTTGAAGACAACGGACAGGATTTGCTCGCTTCCGGCGAAGTGGATTTGACGGTGGAATGGAACGGCGACATAGCACAGCTCATCACTGAAGACCCTGACATTGGTTATGTTATTCCGTCGGACGGCGGATTTGCCTGGGAAGACGGACTTTGCATTCCCACCGGCGCGCCGCATCCGATGAACGCGCATGCATTTATTAACTTTTTGTTGGATGCCGAAGCCGGACGTGATTTGGCGGAATACATTCAATACGCGACTGCAAACGCCGCGGCTCGTGCATTGATGGATGATTCTTACAGCAAAAACCCGGCGATATTTCCGCCCGATGACACCATAGCGAAACTGGAAACGGCGGCATATTTGGGCGAGGCTCGTTCAGACTTGGTGGAAAGAGAATGGACTCGCGTTCTATCGGCGTAACGCCCTCCTCTTCTTTGGACAAGCATGACACGGGTGTTCTGCAAAAAGCGGACAACCGTTTTTTGCATCCGTGGGAGGAGATTGAATCGTACGGCGGCAACGCTCGTACGATACTTTCCTCTGGAGACGGCGTATATGTCCAAGACAGTCACGGCAATCGTTTATTGGACGGTCCGGGCGGAATGTGGTGTGTCAATGTCGGACACGGCAACGCTGAGATTGCCGAGGCGATTTACCGGCAGGCGCTCACCATTTCTTACTGCAGTTCTTGGAGTTTGAGCAACGAACCTGCTTCATTACTCGCCGACAAGTTGTCATCACTGACTCCCGGCGACCTCAACAATGTCTTTTTCACCTGCGGAGGTTCAACCGCGGTGGACAGCGCATTGCGGTTTGTGATGTTTCGCAACAATTACATGGGGAGAAAAAACAAAAAACATTTTATTTCACGCATTAACGCGTATCACGGCAGCACTTTTTTGGCGGCGTCGGTTTCGGGCAAGGGACGCGACAAAAACTATCAGGATTTTCACTCATCGTTTTCGCATTTCATCTCCGACCCTGCCTATCACCGGGACGGCGACGGGCGGACGCATGAAGAATACAACCGCGCCAAGGCCGATGAATTGGAAGAGATGATTCTCAGCATTGGCGCGGAGAATGTTGCGGCGTTTATTGCCGAGCCGGTGCTTGCTTCGGGCGGAGTTATTATTCCGCCGCCGGGATACTATTCGGCGTGTCATGAAGTCTGCCGTCGTCATGATGTCATATTTATCGCCGATGAAACGGTCACTGCTTTTGGGCGTCTCGGACATTTCTTTTCCTGCGAAGAGGTGTTTGATGTCGTACCGGACATTTTGATTTGCGCGAAGGGGCTGACTTCGGGATATATGCCTTTGGGGGCGATGATTGTTTCCGACCGTCTTATTGCCGACATGCGAGGCGGGCACAAATCGGGGATTTATGCAAACGGTTATACATATTCCGGACATCCGCTTGCAACGGCGGCGGCGTTAAAAAACATTGAAATCATGGAGCGTCCGGGGTTTATGGAACACGCCCGCGAAATGGGAGTTCATTTTGAGAATCGCATTCATGAGCTTGCCGATATAGAAATTGTCGCCAACACGCGGGCGGTGGGATTGATGGGATGTGTGGAGTGTTGTCCGCCCGGCGAAGCGGAATCGCTTCCCGCCGATTACGCGTTGGGCGAACAAATTGACCGTCATTGTCAAAAAGCGGGACTGTTGGTGCGTCCGTTGATTAATATGTGTGTTTTGTCTCCGCCGTTAATCATCACAAACGCACAAATTGATGAAATATTTGACATTTTGCGTCAAGG
>JAWONR010000203.1:0-2036 GCA_033865115.1 Candidatus Persebacter sydneyensis
CGGCGCGGATGTTCATTTAAATTGGAGTGATAAAACCGAATAACAATTAACAAGTTGAATCACGCCGAAACAATCAATCAACGCGGCGACAGGGAACACGGGCGGCGGCAAAGTAGTCACACATTTCATCCGCCGCCTTTGTCACCGCATCAACATCCGCGCCGGAAAAAACCAAATGACAATAGAAACCGTTTTCATCTTCACGCGGATAACTTCCAATGTCCAAATCCGTCCATTGTTGTTGAACTTCCGAAAGTCGTTCGGCGAATTCACTTTCCGCACCGTCAGCGCGCAATGTTTGTGAATGACGGCGCGGCAAATCCGGCAGGAAAGTCATCGCCGCCGTTGCCATTCTTTCAAATATCGCCGGCACACCGGCACAAATAAAAACATTGTCCGCCACAAACCCCGGCGCGCCCGGAAAAGTACTGCGCAAAATCCCCGCTCCCACGGGCGCGCGCGCCATTCGCAAACGTGATTTGGTAATTGGAAGTCCGCGCTGTTGATAAAACGCCGCCAACACTTCGGCGGCTTCCCTGTTTTCCTCCACTTCCACTTCCAACGCCAGCGCAACACCGTCCACGGTCACATCATCATGAGTCGGACCAATACCGCCGCTGGTAAAAACATAATCATGTCTTGTTTTCATTTGTCGCAATGATTCAGCAATACACTCGGGAGAATCACGCACAACTCGCACTTCATCAACCAAGAGTCCTTTTTCCGCCAAGAGTCGCGCGAGCACCGGCAGGTTTTTTTCACCGGTGCGCCCGGACAATATTTCATTGCCAATAATAAGAAATCCGATACTCGTCATATTTTGTCGTTACTCACAAGAAATCCAATGTTTATCATGTTGGAATTATGGCAAAAATTCCCCCGCATCAAAACCCGCCGCGCATGTCTGTTATAATACGGACAAATTCCTCGATAGCTCAGTTGGTAGAGCAAGCGGCTGTTAACCGCTGGGTCGTAGGTTCGAGTCCTACTCGAGGAGCCGATTTTGAACAAGTGCCAGCATCACGGCACAAGCCGTTGACACATTCAGACATCCGGCATCGCCTTTTGCCGTTGGCGCGCGCACCACACTATCACAACACTGAGCGGTTAATCGGCGCAATCCACCATCTTCACCGCCCAAAACCCAGCATATTGGCGGCGAGAGACGGGCATCACCAACATGACATGAGGCATTTTCATCCGCGCCGACAATATAAAACCCCGCATCTTGTAACTGTAAGAGTGCGCGGCGCAAATTAGTCACCCGATACAAGGGTAAAAACGCCGCCGCGCCCGCCGAAGCACGAACTGCCACCGCGGACAATGGCGCACAACGCCGGGAAGTTGTAATTACGCCGGCAACATCAAACGCCCGCGCCGCCCGCATCACTGCGCCCAAGTTTCGCGGGTCAGTCACACCATCCAATGCGACCAAAGATGTTTGTGGAGGAGAATGTAAAAGTGCCTTCCAGTCTGCGGACGGCAAAGCGGCATCGGCAACAACACCTTGATGAAGTGCGCCATCAACGCGCGCGGACAATTCCGCCGATGTTGAAGTTTGTACAGTGACTCCCTCTTTTCTTGCGGCGGCGGCGGTTTGTTGAATCCGTTCACCGTCTCCGCAAATCCATAATTGGCGCGCTCTTCCGGCAGTGATGGCGGCGCGCACGGCATGATGTCCAGAGATGACAACCGCATCAACTGAATTGTCGGCGCGATTAGCGCCCGAGCATCGTGTCCGTCGTCGGCTCAAAATTTGCCCGTCCTTTTTCAGGCATCGCTGAAGCTAACCTTGTCCGCAGTCGCATGCCCAAACCCAAAACACGTCCGTTTGCCGAAATCTCCCGTTTCTTTTCATCATAACGCCAATAACCGGGCAGTGATGAAAGTCGTATCATTCCATCAACACCCAACTCTCGAACGGCGACAAAAATACCAAACGGCGCGACACCGGAAACCATGGCGTCAAACTCTTGTCCGACATGCGCCATCGCCCGATGACACAACAATCGTTGTCGACAATCCCATCCGGCTTT
>JAWONR010000204.1:0-2207 GCA_033865115.1 Candidatus Persebacter sydneyensis
TTGTTGTTCGCATTGTGAAAACTTCCGGCGGGACATGTTTCGCATTGAGTGTTGTTGTCGTTTGGAATTTGTCCGGCGAGGCATGCCGCACATGAAACATTGTCACTGGAGACTTCACCATTCGGACATGCGGTGCATGAAGTTTGTCCGGCGGCGGAGATTTCACCGACCGGGCAGGAGTCGCACGAGTTGTTTGCCGTATTATGAAAACTTCCGGCGGGGCATGAGTCGCATTGAGTGTTGTTGTCGTTTGGAATTTGTCCGTCCGGGCATGATTGACATGCAACACGGTCATTGGCGACTTCCCCGTCGGGGCATGGCAGGCATGTATATTGTCCGGCGGCGGAGATTTCACCGTCCGGACATGCATCGCATAATTGGCTGTTGTTGTCTGCAAAGGTTCCGGCGGGGCATGTGTCACATCGCGTGTTGTCATTGTCGGCGATTGAGCCGAGGGGGCAGGGTACGCAGGCGTTGTTGTCGTCGTTTGGAGCGGTGTTGCCGGTGCATGCAAAACAGACGTTGCTGACAAACGCCTCACCGAGTTGGCATGTTGTGCAGCTGTTTTGTTCGGCGTTTGGATTTTGTCCGGGCAGGCATGACTGACATGCAACACCGTCATTGGTGATGAGTCCGGGCGGGCATTTGTTGCATGAAGTTTGTCCGTCAATGGAGATTGCCCCCGCCGGACAATTGTCGCATGAGTTGTTGTTGGAGTTGTGAAAGGTTCCGGCGGTGCATGTCGTACATTGAGTATGGTCGGAGTTGGAGATTTGACCGGCAATGCACGGCGAGCATGAAGTTTGTGAGGCGGATGAAATTTGTCCCGCGGGACAGACATCGCATGAGTTTGTTGCGGGATTATGAAAAGTCCCGGCGTTGCATGTCAAACACTGTGTGTTGTCGGCGTTTGAAACCTGACCGTTCGGACATATCGTACATTGACGGTTTCCGGAGCCGGAGGCAATTTGTCCGTCCGGACATGCATCACATGAGTTGGTGTCGGCGTTGTGAAAAGTCCCGGCGGGGCATGTCGTACACAAAGTGCGGCTGGTGTTGGAGATTTGACCGTCCGGACATGCCGCACATTGAGAGTTTCCGGAGCCGGAGGCAATTTGTCCGTCCGGACATGCATCGCATGAGTTGTTGTTGGAGTTGTGAAAGGTTCCGGCAACGCACACTCTGCATTCAGTGTTGTCGGGACTGGAAATTTGTCCGATGCCGCATGCGAGACATGCGGACTGTCCGGCGTTGGCGGCAATTTCGCCCTCCGGACATGTCTCGCACTCGTTGTTTGCGGAGTTGTGAAAGGTTCTGGCGGGACATTGTATGCATTCAGTGTTGGCGAAGTTGGAAACCTCCCCGGCGAGACACGGCGAGCATGAAGTTTGTCCGGCGTTGTCGGTAATTTGCCCGTCCGGACATGCATCGCACAGGTTGGTTGTGGAGTTGTGAAAAGTTCCGGCGGGGCATGAGCTGCATTCAGTGTTGGCAAAGTTGGAAACCTCCCCGGCGAGACATGGCGAGCATGAAGTTTGTCCGGCGTTGTCGGTAATTTGCCCGTTTGGACATGCCTCGCACAGGTTGGTTGTGGAGTTGTGAAAAGTTCCGGCGGGGCATGAGTCGCATCGCGAGTTGGCGGCGTTTGTAATTTGCCCGTCCGGACATGATTCGCATGCATCCGCGTCAATATTGGGGACGGTGTTGCCGGCGCATGGGAGACATGAGTCATTGACAAAGATTTCACCGGAACGGCATGAAAGGCATGTGTTTTGTTGTCCGTTGGCGTTTTGCCCGTCCGGACATGACTCACATGAAACGCCGTCCTGGGTGATTTGTCCGGTCGGACATTTGGCGCATGCGGCCTGTCCGGAGACGGAGGTTTCCCCCGCGGGACAGCCGTCACATGAGTTGGTGTTGGTGTTCTTAAAGGTGCCGGCGGGGCATGAGTCGCATTGTGATTGGAATGAGTTGGGAATTTGTCCGTCCGGACATGCGGTGCATGAGTCATGTCCGGCGGCGGAAGTTTCCCCCGCGGGACATGCATCGCATGAGTTTGTGTCGGCGTTCTTAAAGGTGCCGGCGGGACACTCTTCGCATCGTGTGTTGTTGACAACGGCAATTTCACCAACGGCGCATGGGGTGCAGGCGGCTTGTCCGGAGCCGGAAATTGTCGTCCCCGTACATTGAGTACATGAATTGGCGGG
>JAWONR010000205.1:0-2126 GCA_033865115.1 Candidatus Persebacter sydneyensis
GGGCCGGAGACCAGCGTAATATCCCTCTCTTTCGCGTCCCAGCGGGCGCTCACACGGGTTTCCTCCACACAATAAAGGCGCGGCTCCTCCGTCAAATCGCAGGTTTGAACGCTCAGAGAGGCATGGATGATTTTGCCGTCGTCCGTCGGGGGCAGGGAGAGGTCGATGTAAATCACCTCAACATCTTCGGGGAGGTAGTAAGTCCCGTTCGACTCCCGCTTCATCTCAGCAACTCCCAGAGGGCGCAGAGCGGGGTTTCCCGCGTTTTTATTTGTCATTTCTTTTCTCCTCTTTTCGGCTTCCGAAAACTCCAAAATGTCGGAACGCCCGACATGTAATTTCCCAGTCCCGTATTGTATAACTTCAAACAATTCTGGTCACAAAAATACTTCGTCCCGCACGGAAACGGATTGTTCCCTCCAATCTGCGCCTCAAATGGCTTGCGTGACCACTTCCGGCAAAACGTACACTCATAGCCGCCACCCATCCGCCAGTTCCGAAATTTTTCGGGAACTATAAAATCCAGAGAATCATCATTTCTCCAATTCCAATCATGTCTCTGATGTTCTATCAAAGGCCAAAGTCCCATTACTTCCTCCTCAATTCCGCCAGCTCTTTGGCGGCTTTCCGGCGCCGGCGCCGGTTGGAGATGAAATAAACGATTTCGTTGCCGATGAGCCAGACAGCCATCGCTCCGGGAATGGCGACAAAAACACCGACCCACCCGTAAATAAGCCATCCCACAACGCCGACGAGTGCGAGAATTGCCGCAAAGGCGACGATGAGCATATATGCCATCGCCGTCATTGCGTGCCCGATTCCGTCGAGTGCCATTACTGCGTTTCTTCGGGCGGCATGGTATTCCGGTCATCTCTGGCGCGCCGGAGTTCATCACCGGACGGCACCGGCGTTCCGCGAGCGGCGGCGACATGGGGAAATGCGTAGGCAAGCGTCCGGTTAATGAGGAGTTGCGCGTCAATATCCAGGTGAACGTGGGGCGAGTATACCACCCAGCGCCGGATGCTTTCAATGCGGTCTTTTATTGAACGGCGGTCAATTGTGGGATTTAGAACGCTCAGTTCAATCCCGCCGCTCGCTTCTTGGATGTTGCCCGAAGTGGTGAAGTCGAAGTCGTCTTTCACCAGCGGGACGAGCCATTGCCGGACGGTTTCAATCGTGGCGTCAAGGGTGTTTAGCGATGTTTCGGTGTCACTGTGTATTCGCCGACTGTCGCGCGGCGGAATATGCCGGATAATCGCCTGTTGGAGGACATATCCCAAATACTCCCTGGCATGCAGTTCAAAAACCGGCAGTTGCAGGCGATAAACCGCCTGCCTGTATTTATACAGATGGTCGTTGGATAGATAGTTGATGTTTGGATTGCGCTGGAATGTATTGACGGCTTCCATTTGGGAGAGGGCATTCAGCATGTTTGCTTCGGCGCTTATCATTGCTGCGCCGTGTCTTTTTTCGAATGCCGTTAGAGCCTCGTCGTGCTGTGCCGGCAGTTCGGTTATGGTGAGGACAAGCGTTTCGGTATTGAGGGTGAATGTGTAGTGCTCTTGGTGGAGGCAGATGTCGTCGGGGATGACAAAATAATGCCCGTTATGATGGTCTCTGTATGCATCGCCGTCTGGTGCTGGCGCTTGTGTGCGATAATCGCACCGAGACAATCTCCCTCTGAAATAACTTATGCGCGAAACGCCCGGTGCCAATGCAGAGGCGTAGTCATCATAGGGAACCGGCATTAAAGTTAAAGTTGCCGGCGGCGTTTGTGCGATGGCGGGCGGTATGCCCGTAAGTGCAAGTAAAGCCGCGATGATGATTGTGTTTAGGGTTGTTTTTTTCATTGGTTTGTCTCCTTGTTATGTATGAATTTGGATTCCGCATATATAAGCAACGGCGGAAATTCCCTCTGTCGCAGAGATAACATCTCCCACTATTGTTACATGTCCCGAAGTTCCATCGAGTTGGCGGTGTACTTCTATATTCTCGCCGTTGGCGGCGTCTATAACAACACGCGAAATTGAGGTGGTGCTATAGGTATTCGCTGCTCCACCACAAACGCTAACCAGCACCGCCTTTGCGGTTGACAATCCCGGAATGGTGCGGTCAGCGGATGCTCC
>JAWONR010000206.1:0-2095 GCA_033865115.1 Candidatus Persebacter sydneyensis
TAATCCTACTGACTTCCAAAAGCGCCATTTGTCTCAAATGTCTCCGTTGTCAAAAACCATGATTATAAACGCAACGGCGTGGAAAACGGCATGTCCTCTTTCAATGAGGGCATTTATTCCGTTTCTTTTAGAAATTTTTCAATTTCATCTGGAAATTTGATATTCGGGGCAAGTTGCCGCGCTTTTAAAAAGTCCGTCCTTGCGGCGTCTTTGTCGCCGGTTTGTAATTTTGAAAGACCGCGGTTGTAGTATGCGGGTGCATTTGTAGGGCTAATTTCAATGGCTTTATTGAAATCGTTCATGGCATCATGGTGTTGGTTCAACTGGGTTTTTGCAAGTCCGCGGTTGTTGTATGCCTTCACATATTGCGGGTCAAGTTCAATGGCTTTGCTATAGTCCGCGATGGCATTGGGGTATTCGCCCAAAGCGGCTTTGGCGGCTCCGCGGTTGTTATATGCTTTCACATATTGCGGGTTAAATTCAAAGGCTTTGTTGTAGTCGTCAATGGCATTGTGATATTCGCCTAAGGCGGCTCTGGCAACTCCGCGGTTGCTGTATGCGTCCGCATATTGCGGGTTAAGTTCAAGGGCTTTGTTATAGTCGTCAATGGCGTTGTGATGTTCGCCCAAGGCGGCTTTAGCGGTTCCGCGGTTGTTGTATGCGTCCGCATATTGTGGGTCAAGTTCAATGGCTTTGTTGAAGTCGTCGATGGCGTTTTGGTGTTCGCTCAAGTCACCTTTGGCGGCTCCGCGGTTGTTGTATGCTCTCGCATTTTGCGGGTCAAGTTCAATGACTTTGTTATAGTCAGCGATAGCATTGCGGTGTTCACCTAAATCGGCTTTGGCTCGCCCGCGTAGGAAATAAATATTCGGATCTTCGGGAGGCATCAAGCCCGCCACTTTATCATAGTCGGCAATGGCAGACTTATAGAGCTTCTTTTGGTATTTGGCAGACGCACGGGCGACATAGGCGCGCGTATTTTCCGGCTCAATGAGTATCGCATCATCGTAGTCGCTAATTGCTTCATCCCAGTGGTTTTGATAAAAATGCGCCATGCCACGTTCAAAGAATGCCTTTTCATAAGGCGGTTTATAAGACAATGCCATGTTGTAAAATTTAACCGCCAAGGCGTAATTTCTGTTTCGGCTGTGTTCGTTGCCCATGTGATAATAAATTTCCGCGATTTTGGTATCGGGTTTGTCATTGTCGCCACCGCCACTAACACCGCCACCGCCATCACCGCCGCCGCCATCATCTGGGTCCGGATAAGGCTGGTCATGTGAATTGAGAATACGGGCGAAACCGTCAAAATCGGGAAATAATGATGTTGTTGATATGCCATATGTGCGCAATTCATCCAAAATACGTGACTTGTTTTTTGCCTCTACGACATAAGGAGGAATTGCGTCATTTTTTATTTTTGCGGGACCGAAAACAAAAACCGATTGTTGGGCAACAATGCGATTGTTTTGATGCTTGGGTTCCCAGATGCGAATAATTTTCCCGGCATGTGGCGGTTTTGTCTCTTCGCTCAAAAAATCTTTAATTTTTTTATTAATGATATCGTCAAATTCAATATCAATCACTTTACTGCGGGGGGTGTCCATGGCGACAACTTGCCCGTTTTCGCCGGTTGCGGTTTTATCAAAATGGTCGGTACAGGCAAACCACAGGGCGATAAGCGGGTTCACGGTAAAATCTATCAGGCAGGTTGCGGCACCGTAATGTTGCAATTCCGCCATGATTTCCAGGTCCTTCATTTTATGGCCGTCCTTAATATTATGTCCTTTAATTTTAGCGCGCTCAATTAAATGTCTGTTGGCGCTTATGAAGCTGTCTTGATTGACGTCTTTACTTTTCATCCGACGCAACATGGCGGATTCAATCTCATAATCTTCACAGGGCAATCCCCGGTACAATATTCGTTCTCCGTTGTTTTTTCTCACCCATTCCAAGAATTCGGCGACAAGGGAGGACTCTTTCGGGTTTTCCAGAGAATCAGACATGCTGTCGCTATGCCGCAAAAATTAGCGGCGGGGAAAATTGATTTTGTGAAAGGCAGTAAGCATTTGCACTAATCGATCTTCATCGCTGA
>JAWONR010000207.1:0-2187 GCA_033865115.1 Candidatus Persebacter sydneyensis
AACCAGTTGCCCGAACGCCTTGGTGAAGGCGAGAATAAACAAAGTCGCGCCGATAAGAATCGCGGTAAAACGCAAGGACGCCAAAAATCCGGCAAAAATTTGCAAATATGTTTACGGCAGTATGCACAACATTTCAAACAACAAATTCGCGCCGACCAGCGCCGTGTTGCCGCAAAAATCATAAGGCGGCGACACCTCCACCAAGTCGCAACCGACCAAATTCAAGCCGGCGCAACCGCGAATAATCTCCAACGCCTGCCAAGTCGTTAATCCGGCGATTTCCGGCGTGCCGGTGCCGGGCGCAAACGCCGGATCCAGACTGTCTATGTCAAATGTCAGGTAAACGGCGGTGTCGCCGAGCCGGGCGCGAATATCCGCCATCAACTCCGTCATGTCGCGCCGCCAACATTGGGATGCCGGTATGACGACAAACCCCTGCTCCTCGCCCCAACCCCAATCGTCGGCGGTATAACCGCCGCCGCGCAGTCCGATTTGCCATACTTTGTTGCTTTGTAGCAATCCCTCTTCAACGGCGCGACGGAAAACGGTGCCGTGCGTGACGGCTTCGCCAAACATGTGGTCGTTGATGTCGGCGTGCGCGTCAATATGCAACAACGCCACCGGACCGTGTTTTTCGGCGACGGCGCGCAACACCGGCAAAGTTAATGTATGGTCGCCACCGAGTGTCAATGGCACGGCGTCGTGCGCAAATACGTGCGTCTGATAAAATTCGGCGATAATCCGCACCGTGTCCGCCAGATTGTACGGATTGACCGGCAGGTCGCCGATGTCGGCGACCTGCATCCGCGCAAACGGTGCCGCGCCGGTCGCCGTATTGTACGGACGCAAAAGCGCGGATTCTTGCCGAATTTGCCGCGGACCAAAACGCGTACCGGAACGATTGGAAGTGCCTATATCCATCGGTATGCCGACGAAGCAGGCGTCCAAACCCGCCGCCGTTTTTTGCATCGGCAGGCGCATCATTGTCGTCGGTCCACCGAAGCGCGGAATTTCGTTTGCGCCGACGGGTTGGTTAAAAAGTTTTTGCCGCGTCATGTTGTTTTCTACAAATTGCCGGTCAATTGACGCGTTCCAGAAAAGTGGTGTCAAACGCGTGGTCATAAGAATCCAGCGAAGTGTCGATTTCGCCTTTCTCCTTGAAGAAATCGGCGACTTCTTTGGCGAGTTTTTGCACCGTGCCGCCCAGCCAAGCTTCCGCCAATTGTTCGTCTTTGGACGGGAACTTAAGAGATCCTCCCGATTTCAAATACGATTTGACGCCCGCTTCGTCCAATCCGGACGCTTTTTGCAGTGTTTCCCAGTGCGGATTCGGATTGTCGGCGAAGTTGCGGTTGGCGTCTTCGGTGACCTGCAAAAAATCCACGACCATTTGCGGATGAGATTCGGCAAACTCTTCTGTCACGGAAATCACATTAAAAGAGAGAATGCCGACATTTTCCTGCTGCGAACCGGTCATCAGTACGCGTCCTTCGGCGCGCATTTTGTCCAGCGGTCCGCCGAATGCGCATCCGATGTCAACCTGCCCGGCCAAAAACGCCGCCGTCGCATCTTGCCCGCCCGACACCGGAATAATTTCCACATCGTCCGCCGAAACGCCGTAATACTCCAGCGTCCGCAAGAGTTTGTAGTGCGTGACATTGCCGACTGGCGTGGCAATTTTCATTCCCTTCAGCGACTTTTGCGTCATCGCCGCCGTGGAGCGGTCGAGACCGGCACCGTTGCGCACAACGCAGTTGTCGGCGCTGCTGTATTCATCGGAGATACCGACGGCCTTAATCGGCAATCCTTTGGTCACGGCGTTGACAAACGGCGGAAATCCCTGCGAAAAGGCGATTTGCAGATTGCCGGACGCCATCGCCGCCGACATTGCGTTGCCGTTGTCAAATGCGCGCCAGTTGACATCCACGCCCAAGACCTTGTCGTAGGTTTTCTCGAGTTGCGCGACCTGATTCGGCGTCGGCCACTCCAAGAAGTAGCCAACCGTGATTTCGTCCTGCGCCAGCGCACTGCCCGCCGGGGAAAACGCGACCGCCGCCGCCGCCAGAAAATGAATGATTCCTTGTTTTTTTATCGTTTTCAAGGTTTTCATGGAATTGCTCCTTTCCATTCGCAAAATGAATGGTTGACCGATTATACATAATTCCCGCCGAAAAAGCGCGAAAAATG
>JAWONR010000208.1:0-2287 GCA_033865115.1 Candidatus Persebacter sydneyensis
CCGGCGGGACACTCCACACATTGTGATTGGTCGGCGTTGGGAATTGAGCCGGCATCACACGCCGTGCATGAATTTTCTCCGGCGGCATAAGTTCCCGCGGCACACGGCACACATTGTATGTTGTCGGCGGTGGTGTGTCCGGCGGGACATGCTTCACAACCGTCCGCATTAACTTTGGGAACGGTGCCGCCGGTGCATGACTGACAGGAACCGTCAACAAATGATTCTCCAAACCGGCATGTCGTGCAACTGTTTTTTTGTGCATTGGGAAGCTGTCCGGCGGGACAACCTTGACACCGGGTTTTAAAGATGTCGGTAATCTCATCGCCCGTACATTCGGTGCATGATGTTTGTCCGGAGTCGGAAACTTCACCATCCGAACATTCAACGCATGAGTTGGAGGCGGAGTCGGCATAAGTCCCCGCGGGACAAACCAAACACCGCGTCTTGGCGGCGTTGGGAACCGAGCCGTCCGCGCATGATGTGCATGAGGTTTGTCTGTTGTCGTCTGAAATCTCACCGTCCGGACATGGCTCGCATGAATTGGTTTGAAGATTGGCAAATGTCCCGGCGTGACAATTTATGCAGTATGTTTTAAGAGAGTCGCTGACTGAACCAGCACCGCATGATTCGCATGACGTTTTTGTGCTCCCTTGAATTTCACCATTCGGACATTCCAGGCATGCCGTTCCATCACTGCTAAAAGTGCCGATAGGACAGACGCCGCATTGTGTTTTGTTGTTGACCGGCTGGTTGCCGGGAGGACATGCGGTACATGATGTTTTTCCGGAGGCGCTGCTAAATTCACCGTCCGGACATTCCATGCATGAATTTAAGACGGAGTCGAAAAAAGTCCCCGCGGGACAAACCAAACACTGCGTCCGGGCACTGTTGGGAACCGAACCTTCATCGCATGACGTACATGAAGACTGTCCGGGACGGGCGGTAATTTGACCGCTCGGACAGGGAATACATGACTCATCCGCGGCGGCGGAAAAAGTCCCCGCGGGACATGCTTCACATCTAATGTTTTTGTCGCCGACAATTGTGCCGTCCGGACATGTCTCGCAGGCATCGGCGTTGGCGTTGGGAATTGTGTCGCCGGTGCATATCTCACAAGAACCGTTGATTAACGCCCTGCCGAGGGAGCATGTTGTGCAATTGTTTTGTTGTGCGGTGGGCGACTGACCGGACGGGCATGACTTACATGAAACACCGTCTTCGGTGATTTGTCCCGGCGGACATTGGGAACATGATGACTGTCCGGAGACGGAAATCTCACCCGCCGGACATGCATGACATACATTGGCGTCGGTGTTGGAAAAAGTTCCCGCGGGACACGCTTCACATTGTGTTTTGTCCGCGTTGGATGTTTGTCCGGCGGGACATGATGTGCATGAAGCCTGTCCGGCGGCGGAAATTTCACCCGCCGGACATTCAACGCAGAGATTTGTTAAAAGACTGGCAAAAGTCCCGGCGGCGCATGTTATGCATTGTGTTCCCAAGTTGTTGGATATTTGTCCCGAGGCGCATGGCTCGCATGAAACACCTCCGGCGAAATCGGTAATTTGACCGTTCGGACAAGTCTCGCATGAGTCCGTGACGGGGTTGAAATACTGATTAAAACAACTCGTACAACCCGTTTTGTCAGGAGTCGGCGCCTGACCGGAAGGGCAGGGAACGCATGCGGATGAGTCGGAATTGCGGATATGGTGACCACTCGGACATGTTTGACATAAGTCAGTTTCACGGTCGGCAAACGTCCCGGTTCTTTGAGTGCATGAGATACATCCCGTTTTGCCAACATTGGAAACCGAAGTGGCGGCACATGACTCGCATGATGTTTGTCCCGAAGCCGAGGTGTATTCACCATTCGCACATTCTTCGCATGAATTGGAGTCGAGATTGGCAAAAGTCCCCCTCGGACACTCATCACATCGCGTCTTTGTTGAGTCGGGAATTGAGCCCGCCGGACACGCCTCGCATGATGCCTGTCCGGATGAGGCGTTAATTTCACCGTTCGGACAAACTTCGCATGAATCGGTGGAAGTGTCGGCGTAAGTTCCCGAAGGACAGCTTAAACATTGTGTGTCTGTTACATCAGTGACCGTGCCGGAGGGACATGTCTCGCATCCGCCGCCCAAATCGGACATCCCCGGCGGACATGTCGCCGCCGCGGAAGTGTCAATCATCCCCGAAACAAACGACAATAAAAGAATGAAAATAAACTGCAAAATTGATTTGACAAATTTAACCCGCACGAAACGCCCCAAATCGTTCAATTGTT
>JAWONR010000209.1:0-2172 GCA_033865115.1 Candidatus Persebacter sydneyensis
AAAATGCCGTGTGCGGCGATTTTGGGGGCATTTTTGGGGGGAGTTTGCCGGCAATCCGGCGTAATCGGTGATTTTGGCGTTTGCCGGCGCGCGCGTGGGTAGTTCGCTGGCGAGTGCCGGACACTCCGGCGGCAGACGATAATTCTGCGGCGGCGCTGAAATGGTAGTCGGCGATCTGCACTCCGTTCGCGGCGTTTGCCAATCGCGCCGGCGAAACCGTGTGCCGCGCCGAATGATGACACTCGGGGCATTCCGTCGGAACGGTGCTACCGCGACACAGCCGGAGTATAACACACCTCCCGCGAATTCCCGCACCCGTTGCGACAAGTTTGCAAAATCCCGGACAACGCCGGCGGGCATAGTGGCACCTACCAAAAACGCACAAAGCAGGAAGAGCTCGTTTCCAATGGAACCGATTGCGGACGCGCGAGGCGGTCTTACTCCCTCTGCGGTGCGTACGCTTATGCTTGGCAAGTGAGGGGTTTGGTTTGCGGTGCGTTCTTTGTTATGACGGCCGCCGGAGTAATAAAGATTTCCAACGGCGGCACTGCAGGCGTTTCGTAAGTCGTAATCTGCAGTGCGTTCGTTTTATTATTCAACGGGAAAATGTTTACGCCAAAATGTGCCTATGTGTTTGCTCCGGCACTTTGACGAACAAAGATAATATTTTATCACTTTATCATTTTGTCCGGACAAAAAACCGTGAGCCAAAAAACCGGCGACTTGAATCACCGCGAACGAATCGCGCGGCAACATCTCTTTGTCGCAAACATCACAACGAACGATTGATAAACTTTTATCGCACATCATTTTTATTTGCAACATCCGGAAACAAATAATAACCGGTACGAACACGACGCAACCACTCTTCACGACAACGCGATGAACACACTGCAACAACGCTCATTTTTTCCGCGAAGTCCGCGTTTAAATCTTTGTCCGGAGTTGAAATCCCACCCTCAAAGATTGAATACGGCGCGCCGGAAATTGTGCCGTCGCATATCACGCAATTTTTGCCTTTAACTTCTTCTTCCAATCGGTCGTAATATGCCGCCCAACTGTCTTCTTCTTTGTCTGCTGCAGCAGTGCCGGAAAATGCACCGGCAACACGGCGCAATTGTTTCCCCTTTTGTTTTCTTTTTGCTTTTCTTTTTGCTTGATTCATAACTCCTCCTTTTGTTTTTTACTTGTCAATACAAACAAACCGGCGCAAAAGATTTCATCTTCGTTCGGGCAAAACAACGAAACCGAACGCCGCTTTGAATATTCCTTGAGCCAATCCTTTGGAATCTTTTTGCCGTTCTTTTTGTGATGATTATAAACACTCTTCGGCACGGTGTGCTTATGCAGTCCGCGAAGAAAAATTGTTTGTCCCCACGCGCCTTTGAATTGATTGATAGCCGCGACAACTGCTCTTCCTCTTTTTTGTGCTCCAATGTTTTGAAACCCAGACGCCAACATTTTGAGTTTGCGAATATGACGCGGCGAATTCCAAAACGCAAAATGTGAACCGACTGCCTCCGTAATAATATTCCGGACGCGCGCAATTTCTTGAAAACGAACAAGCCGGCGAAGACAGGCAAACAGCGGCAAATTCATTTTGCGTTTTTTTGCGTCTACCGGCCACGACCCACAACGACTAACGCCCCACATCTTCGGGCAACGCCCGCGCCACACTTTCGGCATACTGCTTCTTTGTCGCTGGTAATGTTTTATGCCGCGCTCTGTGTGTTTTGTCATGTAATCATAATACCCGCGAAGATGATGAATCTTTTTGCATGACAATCCCACGGATTTGACATTGTAATCACGCGCAACAGATAACCACGCGGACAACAACTCTTCTCTTTTTTGTTCGCCGGAAAAATAAAGTATAAAATGAAAATGCGGCACGCCTCTTTGTTGGAATTCGCAAACCCACATATACCGCAACAAGCCGCGCCGCTGCAGACGTTTCAAAAAGGCTCGCCGAACTCGATGCATTGCCGTCGGCGTTTCCGGACAATCTCGAAATGTCGCAGTGAATTCATACGCGACTCCGTCCAACTTTGAAATTAAAACTGAATGCAAAAACGACTTAAGATTATTGGACGACGCCTTACTCCAGCCTTGATCCAATCCACGCGGCGACGGTTTTGGATGCCCCTTGTTCCAAACTCTCAACTTCAATCC
>JAWONR010000210.1:0-2223 GCA_033865115.1 Candidatus Persebacter sydneyensis
TTTCATTGTCTTCTCCGGGGATTAACGCCCACAACAGTGCTTTTTGGGCGTGCATGCGGTTTTCGGCTTGTGTCCACACGGCGCTTTGTTCGCCGTCAATGACTTCCGCCGCGACTTCTTCGCCCCGGTGAGCAGGCAGACAGTGCATAAAGAGAGCGTCAGGAGAGGCGAGTTTCATTAACTCGGCGGAGACGGAATATCCGGCAAATGCCCGGCATCTTTCGGCGGATTCTTTTTCATCGCCCATGCTTGTCCAGACATCAGTCATGACCAAATTAGCGTCTTTAACCGCCTCTTCCGCGGATTCAACAACAACAACGCCCGGCGGCGGAGATGACGGACGATATTGGGGCGGGCATGCCACTCTCAATTCCGCCTGGAACATTGACGCCGCTTGCGCCCAAGAAAAAAGGACGTTATTAAAATCCCCGCACCATGCAATTTGCTTGCCGCTCAACTCTCCCCGCATTTCTTGATAAGTCATAACATCGGCGAGCACTTGACAGGGATGCGAGCGGTCAGAGAGTCCATTAATAACCGGACATGCGGAGTAATTGGCGAATTCAGCAATAGTCTCGTGTTTACAGGCTCGGATCACCACGGCATCACACATAGAAGACACGGCGCGCGCGGTATCGGCAATGGACTCCCCGCGAGAGAGTTGTGACTGACCCAACTCCAGATTCCCGGCAACTCCACCGGATTGGGCAATAGCGGCGGCGAAAGAGGTGCGAGTGCGAGTAGAGGCACGCTCAAAGAGCATCATAAGAAACCGACCACGAAGCCGCTGGGAGCGATGACCGCCTTTGGTATTCACCTTTTCGGCGGCGGCGCGCGCCATCAAGTCTTTTGTTTGGGCGGCTGTGAAGTCGGAAAAATCCAGATAATGTCCGCTCATAGCCTATAAATTGTATCATTTTTTGTTTTTTTTACAATAGAGTTAATAAAATTTACATTTTTGCACAAGTTTTCGTCATTTTTGTGATTTTAAGCGTAAAATAACGCTTACGATGAACGGCAAAGGACTATCCGAGTTTGTCCTGGTGATGGGAGAGACAACGGACGGCAAGAAATTTCGCCCCAGCGATTGGTGCGACCGACTACACAGCACATTACAGGCGTTGGAGCCGGAAGAGTATGAAGAATGCGCGGAGTATGTTCATTTGGTGAACAATCAGGGTCAGCGCGGGATATTAATCAACAGTAATTTACGCGAGGTCAATGCTCCCTTATTCAATTTTTTCATGAAGTTTGTAGAGAGCAATGATTTGACATCTCAGGAGTTTTCCAAAGACGCCTGGCTGGACAAAGCCCGCAACGGTCGCTGATTCCGGCGTTTGCAGAATGATAAAACTTCGCCGCGCGTCGTTAATGATTGCGTTGTCCGGGGGTTTGGAGTTGGATGAGCGCGACAGTGTTTGGTTGTCCAGTCCTTCTGTCGGCGGGGTTATTTTATTCACACGTAATTTTAAGAACGCCGCTCAACTTCGTCGTTTATCATCGGACATTCGTCAAAAAGCCGGACGTCATATTGTCATTGCGGTCGACCAGGAGGGCGGACGTGTTCGGAGATTCCGCGGCGGAGGATTTTCATCATTACCGGCGGCGGCGGTCATTGGAAAAGACACAACCCTGTGCCGAGCCGCCGGTTTGGTGATGGCGGCGGAGCTTGTCGCCGCCGGTTTGGATTTGAGCTTTGCGCCGGTGTTGGATTTGTCTCATGGTCGTTCATCAGTGATTGGCACGCGAGCTTTTGGCTCAAATGTTGAAACCGTCTCTCAGGCGGCGGCGGCTTTTGCGGACGGCATGCGGGCGGCGGGTATGGCATGTTGCGGGAAGCATTTTCCCGGACACGGTTATGCGCGCGCCGATTCACATAAGACATTGCCGACTGATTTACGGGCTTATGACACCATTTCCGGTGCTGATTTGTTGACTTTCTCCGACTGGGCGAAGATGAAACAACCGGCGTTGATGACTGCTCATGTTGTTTATGGGAAGTGTGATTCACAGGCGGCGACTTTCTCGCCGTTTTGGCTGAAGACGGTTTTGCGAGGGAGGTTGAACTTCCGAGGAATGATTGTTAGTGATGACCTCGCCATGGCGGGCGCGGATATTGGTGATATGTCGGAGAGAATCAAAGCGGCGATAAGCGCCGGTTGTGACGGTTTGTTGGTGTGTCAGCCGGCGGAGATTGAAGAGGCATTGTCGTCCGTTGTGGCG
>JAWONR010000211.1:0-2079 GCA_033865115.1 Candidatus Persebacter sydneyensis
GCCGTCATACTGCAAAAAGTCTTCGTTTTCATTTCTATTCCTCCGTTGGTTGGGAAAACAATAACGGTATATTAGCATATTTCGCGCCCAACATGCCAAAAAATCACTTTTTTTTCGCGCTCCCTTTTCAGAGAGCGAAATATCACATTTTATCGCCAAAAACTCGGCGAAAACACTTATAATATCCGTCAGACACTTCTAAGGAGAAACTCCACCATGCCCAAAACATCAGCATTTAACAGCGACCAAGCCGAAGCCGACTCCTTGGCGCTTCGCCCTTTTCCTAACTCTCGTAAGGTATACATTCACGGGAAAACTCCCGATATCCGTGTCCCTATGCGCGAAATTACCCTGTCTCCTACAACCGCCGGCGGTGAAACCCGCCTCAATCCGCCCTTTTCTATATATGATACCTCCGGTCCCTACTCCGACCCCGATGCCAATATCGACATCCGGAAAGGGTTGGCTCGCCTGCGGGAACAATGGATTATTGACCGGGATGACACCGAAGCTCTGCCCGCTCCGACTTCCGACTATGGAAGACAACGGCGCGATGACCAGCGTACCGCCACTGCCCGATTTCCCGCTCCGCCTCCGCCGCGCCGCGCCAAGAAAGGTATGTGTGTCACTCAGATGCATTATGCCAGACGCGGGGTTGTTACGCCTGAAATGGAATTTGTCGCCCTGCGCGAAAATATGCTCGCCGCCGAAAACGCACATCCCGGACAAAACTTCGGCGCGCAAACTCCTCGCGTTATCACTCCCGAATTCGTCCGCGATGAAGTCGCACGCGGACGGGCTATTATTCCCTCCAATATTAATCATCCCGAAATCGAACCGATGATTATCGGACGTAACTTTCTGGTCAAAATTAATGCCAATATCGGAAACTCCGCCGTGTCATCCGGTATCGGCGAAGAAATAGAAAAAATGACCTGGGCTACCCGCTGGGGTGCCGATACCATCATGGATTTGTCCACCGGTAAAAATATTCATGAAACGCGGGAATGGATTATCCGTAACTCCCCCGCACCGGTCGGTGCCGTGCCGATTTATCAAGCGCTGGAAAAAGTCGACGGGAAAGCCGAAGACCTGACATGGGAAATGTTTCGTGATACTCTAATTGAACAAGCCGAACAAGGCGTTGATTATTTCACCCTGCACGCCGGCGTGCGTCTGGCGTTTGTGCCGCTCACCGCAAAACGACTGACCGGTATTGTCTCCCGCGGCGGCGCTATTATGGCTAAGTGGTGTCTGGCGCATCACCGCGAAAACTTTTTATATGAAAACTTCGCGGAAATCTGTGAAATTATGCGCGCTTATGATGTCAGTTTCTCGCTGGGCGACGGATTGCGTCCCGGTGCGGTCGCGGACGCCAATGATGAAGCTCAATTCGCCGAACTCAAAACTCTGGGTGAACTCACACGCATTGCATGGGAAAATGACGTGCAAGTCATGATTGAAGGTCCCGGGCATGTTCCGCTGCAATTAATAGAGGAAAACATGACAAAAGAATTGGAAGAATGCCACGAAGCGCCGTTTTATACTCTCGGTCCGCTGGTCACCGACATTGCCCCCGGTTATGACCATATTACTTCCGCAATTGGCGCGGCGAATATCGGCTGGCGCGGGACGGCAATGCTGTGTTATGTTACGCCGAAAGAACATTTGGGTCTGCCCGACAAAGACGATGTTAAAAGCGGAATCATCGCGTATAAAATCGCCGCACACGCCGCGGATCTGGCAAAAGGACATCCGGCGGCGCAGGCGCGAGACAACGCCTTGTCGCTCGCTCGGTTTGAATTTCGCTGGGAAGACCAATTTAATTTAAGCCTGGATCCGGACACCGCCCGCGCTTATCACGATGCGACTCTGCCGCAAGAGTCCGCCAAAATCGCACACTTTTGCTCCATGTGCGGACCTAAATTTTGCTCTATGAAAATCACGCAGGAAATTCGCGACTATGCAAAACAATTGGGCGCGGACGAAGAAGCCGCAAGACAACAAGGCATGGAGGAAAAGTCGGTTGAGTTTCGGCAAAAAGGGAGCCAGATTTACGGCTAACATTCAGTGTTAATT
>JAWONR010000212.1:0-2090 GCA_033865115.1 Candidatus Persebacter sydneyensis
TGTCGCCGAAGGCGGCGGAGATTTGGATTCTGCCGCGGCGCATAAAATTGTGGCGGCGGAGACGGACACATGATACAATTAATGCCACGGATTAAAGGAGAAGAAGCATGAGTCAAAGCGACCAAGTTGTGGAAACCGTCCGCAAACTGGGCGGCATTACGTCCTTGTCGCAACTCAACAAAACAATGGCGGATATCACACGGAGTTGGGAGACTAGGACGCCTCTTGCATCGATTCGCCGCATCGTGCAAACCGACCGGCGCATCCGAAAAATTCAACCGGGCGTATATGCTTTATACGGACTGTTGCGGATGGTTTGTCCCCATTGTGGCAACCGCCAATTTTGGGCGCATGACGAATCCGCATGGGATACTTACGAAATTATGGACGGCGCGCCGATATTCATTCGTACAGACCACTTGGATGATTTTGCGCCGGAGACCCTAATATGCAAAAACTGCTCCGAAGCCGTCCCGCCGCTCAAAGCGGTTTTTGACAATAATTGAGGAATGCGCCATGTACGAACGCGCTATTAAAACAACAATTGTCAAAAGCAACCCTCATCTGCTGTCTCAAAGAATGTGCCGAATTTCTGAAGCGCTGGAACTGAGAGGCGGCACCATTGCCAGGCCCAAAACGCATTTTATTGCCGCTTTGCCGAAAGGCAAAACGGCATGTTTTGTCAAGCCCGGCAAAGAGGCGAAAAAACTTCATAATCCGAACATTAATGACATGCTTCCCTGGGTCGGCAGAGTCGACAAAAACGACTTTGAAGGGTACACTTTTGAGATGATATGGGAATATCTTGTCCAAATTTCCCTAATCAACAACCTTCTGTTTAAGAAGATATTGGTGTTGCTTTATCGCAATTGTTATTTTGTCGACCATGTAAAAAACGCGGACGGCAATATTAGATACTGTCCATCCGCGGCAATTCGCGATTGCATTGCAAAAATAGATTATGCCGTACAAAGTGAATTTAAGGACAAATTCAAACCAAAAAACCGCAAAAAATTCGGACTCCTTGAATTTTTGCATTTCATTGACCTGCTCGGATGGAACGAAGACGTTAAGTACCATGTTCAAGACTCTGTTCCCTGCTGGCGCCCTAATAGCAAGAGCACCGGCCGACCAAACACCATTATAAGCGTCATCAGCGTGCCGTTGATGATTAACGATTTTCTTGCCAACATCATGAAAAATATTGAACACATTGAAAAAATCAATGTGCGGTTGATTTTGTCCGCCATGCAGCAACTGAGCAAGTCAAGAGGAGTGTGCGTATTGTCGCACAAAAAACTCAAGGATTATTTGTCCCCGTATTTGGAGTAGCCAAATGAAAACAATAAAAAACGTCAAAGACCAGGTTTTTAACGAAGACGTGTTTGAAGTGTTGGGACGAATCCCCGACAACTCTCTGCACATGATTTACGGCGACCCCGATTACGGCGTGGGCGTTGATTACGCGGGGAAAAAATACTCCAAAAAATGGGATGAATATGTTGAGTGGTATGTGAAACTGGCGCGTGAATGCATGCGCGTTTTGCGCCCCGACGGCAACCTGTTTATGATTAACTACCCCCGGCAAAACGCCTATCTGCGGGTAAAATACATGGACGAGGCCGCCGCCGATGTTTGGGATTATGTATGGGTTTATCCGACCAACGTCGGACATTCATCGCGACGGTTCACCAACGCACACCGCTCCGTGTTGCATGCGGCAAAAAGCAAAAACAACCGGTTTTACAAGCAACAAGTCGCCATGCCTTATAAAAATCCGGGCGACAAAAGAATTAAGGAACGCATCGCAAACGGCGACACCGGGAGAATGCCGTATTCTTGGTTTGAATTCAACCTTGTCAAAAACACGGCGCGCGACAAAACTTTTCACGCTTGTCAAATTCCGCTGCCGCTGTTCGAAATGCTGACTAACGCATCCACTCAACAAGGCGACCTGATTTTTATCCTGTTCGGCGGCAGCGGCTCGGAAATTATAAAAGCCAAAAGCATGAAACGTCATTACGTGTCATGCGAGATCCATCCGGACTATTATAAAATGATAAAAGAACGCCTAAAAAACGGCGGCAATA
>JAWONR010000213.1:0-2236 GCA_033865115.1 Candidatus Persebacter sydneyensis
TGCATTTCCTTTCAGCGGGCAAAAGCCCCCGCCCCGTTATTATACCCCGTTTTGCCTTAAATTTACGCCTCAATTGGGGCTCATGTGGTAAGATTACTGGCGCAATGGCGGAATATTCGGATTCTAACTTGTCAGAAACGGACACACGGGCGAAATTAATCACGCCCGCGTTGCACCGTTGCGGCTGGCCTGAAGACATGATTCATCGCGAAGAATCTCCCGGTCCGATTATAAAAGACGGCGATGTTGTCCGTCGTAGCAACCTCCAGCGAATAGATTATGTATTGCGTATACAAATAGAAAATGAACGACAACCAATAGCAGTCGCACTCATAGAAGCCAAGCGAAATCAGCAACCACCCAACGCCGGCATGGAACAGGCAAAACAATACGCCTTGCGCATGAATGTGCCGTTTGTCTATTCTTCCAACGGGTATCAATTTGTGGAATATGACGCCATTACCGGACATGAAAAACCGCCGCAACCGATGAACATATTTCCATCACCGAAAACTTTGCGACAACGTTACGAAGAAGCCACGGGATTTAAATTGACGGAAGAAGAGGCGCGCCCCATGTTGTCGCCCTACCTCGGCGGCGAAGGCGGACGGCGTTATTATCAAGACGCCGCCATTCGCGCCACTCTGGAAAAAATCATTTCTCAAAGAAAAAAGAAAGAGCCGGCGCGGGTATTGTTACATCTCGCCACCGGCGCAGGCAAAACTTACATTGCTGCAAACCTGCTCAAACGCATAGACGACGCCGGACAAATGAAGCGGGCATTGTTTTTATGCGACCGTGATGCTCTACGCACGCAGGCATTGGCGCAGTTTCAACATGTTTTCGGCAGCGACGCCGAAACAGTGGAAATGACGCAGGACGGCGGCAATCTCGCCGAAAACGCCCGCGTTCATATTGCGACTTATCAAACCCTCGGCATTGACAGCGAAACCGATGAAGCCGCCGTTTCTTTCGCGACTAGGCACTATCCCAAAAACCATTTCAGCCATATCATTATTGATGAATGTCATCGTTCGGCGTGGAATCACTGGCGCACCATTTTGGACCGTAATTCCAATGCGGTGCATATCGGGCTGACTGCAACACCGCGAGGCATCCAAGGCGGCGATGACGAATCCATCGCCGCCGACAACTACGGTTATTTCGGAACTCCCGTTTATACCTACGGACTTGCACAAGGCGCGGACGATGGTTATCTAGCGCTTTGTGAAATTGAACAATCAACCGTAAGCATAGACCTCCGAGGACTTGACATTGACGAAATCATGAAACGAGACCCCAGACATTACATTACCGGCGAACCGATAACCCGTGAAGAATTACGAGACCTATACGAAAAAGAAGATTTTGAGAGACTTATCATACTCCCCGACCGAGTGCATGCCATGTGCGCGGATTTATTGGACAAACTAACGCAAAAATACGGAAAACTACCGCCTGCACATAAAACCATTATTTTTTGCAATTCCATATTCCACGCACGAATGGTCGTTAGCGAACTCAACAATATATACGCTAAACGACAGGCTGACGCCGCCGGCGCGGCGCGTTTTTCGTTTGTTTGCATGGCGGGAGAAGGCGACAAAGAACTGCAAACTTTTCGCGCCGAAAACAAAACCCATTATATCGCCGCCACCGTAGATCTTCTGTCCACCGGCGTGGATATTCCGCGCGTTGCCAACATCGTATTTTTCCGCTATCTAAAATCTCCCGTGTTGTTGCACCAAATGATGGGACGTGGCGCGCGCATTGACGAACCAAACAACAAACTTTCCTTTACGGTATATGACTATACCAACGCCACTGACTTGATGAATGTGGAGACATGGCCTGTCCCCGTCCACTCCCCCAAAAGCGGCGACAAAAAAACCGCCAGGCCGCCGGAGACACTCAGCACAGTAGACGGATTTGATGTTCATATCGCCAGTACCGGCAGTTATATCATCATACAAGACAAAGACGGCAAACCTGTACGCGTGTCCGCCGAAGAATACAAGGGACTACTCGCCGCCCGTTTGTTGAAACGCGTTGCTTCCGCTGATGAATTGCGACAGCAGTGGGCGAATCCAGAAACGCGCCGCGAATTGCTGGCATTTTTGCGCGATGGACAAATTTCGCCTACGACACTGGGCACATTGCTTAACATGAAAGAATGCGATAAATTTGATATTTTGGCATGGTGCGGCTACGGCGCGTTGCCGCGCACTCGCGCCGA
>JAWONR010000214.1:0-2295 GCA_033865115.1 Candidatus Persebacter sydneyensis
GTTTTGTCGGACGACGACGTTCTGGATAATTCGGGCGACGGCAAGACAGGCACGTCATCGGCGAGTGCGAGTCCTTTGTCGGATTCGACCTCCCGCGATACGAACAATGTTTTGGTGAGTTTGATGCTTGATTCGCGTTCCGGCGATATCGCCGGCACGGACGAGAGTCACAACGAGCGAACGCATTCATTGATTAATGAGAGTGATTTTGAGGGATTGATGTCGGCGAGTCGCTGGTCAGTGGGCAATTTTCGTTTTAGTATGACACCGGACTTTCGGGACATGGCGGTTGAACACAGCATTCCGGTTCAAAACTGGGGCGGAGTTCAATGGCGTTTGTTTTCGGGTTATCAATACAACGACAACGGCGACACTCGTGTGAGTTATTATCGCGGGGTGATGCAGTATCCGGTGTTTGAGCGGGCGCATATTTACGCGCGCAGCACTGTTGGACGACTTCAAACGTTTAGTCTTGACAACGAACACATGCAGGGTTTTGCGGCGGGCGCGCGGATGGAGAAACTCTTCAGTCGTGATGATTCGCACCATATAAGGCTGGAATCGCCCTTTGATGACGGCGGGATGGACCCTCGTTTGACGGCGTTTTCGGAGTTTGGCGGTGTAGAGTCCCGTTGGCGTTTGCAGTTGCATCGTCGGATGTCCGACACTGAGACGAACGCGTTTTTGTACTGGCGCAAAGAATTATAAAAACGGGTTTATAATTCCCTCCGCCGCGCGACAATTCAGGGCGCGCCGTTTAGCGGGAGAATTATTATGAACGACACAACGGACATGCCGGGGAAATACCGCCCGGACAGCACACTTCCCTTACAGGGATTGTTTATCAACGGCAAGTTTTCGGACGCGACATCGGACGAGACTTTTGAGACCGTAAATCCGGCGACCAATCAAAAGATATGCGAAGTCCAACAGGCATCATCGGCGGATGCGGATTCGGCGGTTTCCGCGGCTCGAGCGGCACAGGTGAAATGGGCAAAGATACCGGCGCGAGAGAGGGCGAAGATATTGTTGCGCGCGGCGGAGATGTTACGCGCACAAAATGACGAGTTGGCGGAGTTGGAGACACTGGACACCGGCAAGGCGATAGCCGAGACCCGCTCAGTTGATGTTATTACCGGAGCGGAAGTGTTGGAGTATTACGCGGGAATATCACCGGGGATATGCGGACGTCACATAGACCATCCGCCAAACGCCTTTTCAATTGTTCGTCGTGAGCCGCTGGGAGTTTGCGCGGGCATTGGAGCTTGGAACTATCCAATTCAGATAGCACTTTGGAAGTCGGCACCGGCGTTGGCTTGCGGCAATACGATGGTGTTTAAGCCGGCGGAGCTGACACCTTTAACGGCATTGGCATTGGCGCGTGTTTATGCGGAAGCCGGACTTCCGGAGGGTGTTTTTAATGTCATTCAAGGAGACGGACGCGCGGGACAATTGTTGTCTCGCCATCCGGGAGTGGACAAGATTTCACTGACGGGAGAGGCGGAGACCGGCAAACGTGTGATGTCGGATGCGGCTTCATCTTTAAAGCACATTACTTTTGAGTTGGGCGGCAAATCACCGTTGTTGATATTTGCGGACTGCGACATGGAGTCGGCGGTGTCGGCGTCATTGACGGCGAACTTTTTTTCGAGCGGACAGGTGTGTTCAAACGGCACTCGTGTTTTTGTTGAGCGGTCGGTGCGAGATGAGTTTGTTAAAGCGGTGGGCGAGCGGGCGGCGTCATTGCGTTTGGGTTGTCCTTTTGACATGGAGACACAGGTTGGTCCGTTGGTGAGTCGTCAACACATGGAGAAGGTGTCGGGCTATATGCAGGCGGCGATGTCGTCATCGGCGTCACACATTACGGGCGGACATTCACCGGAAGGCGGGTTGTCGGCGGGCAATTATTTGCATCCGGCGGTGTTTGCGGACTGCGAAGACGACATGTCGTTTGTGCGCGAGGAGGTTTTTGGTCCGTTGATGTCGGTGTTAATTTTTGATGATGAAGAAGAGGCGCTACGGCGCGCGAACAACACGGATTTTGGACTTGCGGCGGGCGTATTTTGCGGTGATTTTTCCCGCGCGCACCGCATTGCGCAACAGTTACAGGCGGGGATGGTTTGGATTAATGAATACAACATCACGCCACCCGAAGCGCCTTTTGGCGGGACGAAACATTCCGGCATCGGACGTGAGAACGGTTTGGATGCGGTCGCACACTACACTCAAACAAAAACAATTTACGCCAACTTGGGGAAGGTGGAACCGGTTTATTAATTCCCGTCTTTGGAATTG
>JAWONR010000215.1:0-2283 GCA_033865115.1 Candidatus Persebacter sydneyensis
TTTAAAGTAATCGCCAAACGAGAAATTCCCAAGCATTTCAAAAAAGGTATGATGTCGTGCGGTATAACCGACATTTTGCAAGTCATTGTGTTTACCGCCGGCTCGCAGACATCGTTGTGCGGTTGTCGCGGTTTGATAGGGACGTTTGTCAAACCCAAGAAAGACATCTTTAAACTGCACCATTCCGGAGTTGGTAAACAGCAGAGTTGGGTCATTTGCGGGCACCAGAGGCGAAGACGGCACACGCCGATGTCCTTTTGCCTCAAAAAAAGACAAAAACTTTTCGCGAATATCCGCCGATTTCATGAATGGCACTTCGCCGAAATTTCATCCGGCACAATCATCTCAATTCCTTCTCGCATATCTTCGAGCGAAAGTCTCTGTCCCTGTCTATCGCCAAACTCTCGCCCATAGGATGCTTTGTCGAACTTCCATGCTTCTTCCACCCAATAATATTTGTTATAGCGAATCCAGATTAAGACATCCCATTTATATTCCCTCGTCTTTTTATCCTTTTTCTGTGCTTTTCCGACATTCGTGATGTCGCTACCGGACTTACCACTTGGGCGGCTCGCTTTTATTTGATATTTTTTCCCTTGAAACACAAAATCATGCCCATTGCTAACCGCGGTTCTGTCTTGCATATACTCGGAATAATCAAGCTCCGACATACCAACAAGAAAAATCGCGGCATCACATTCTGACAATGCGGAAGTTACTGCCGGCGCGACTCCGTACTGCTTCTGCCATTTAAGAGCAAGCGCGACAAGTTCTTCTCGCATTTTAATAAACTCCTGCATGAGCGTATTATTTTGCGATTAAATATGAATCGCACGTCCATCAACGGCGAGAGCGGCTTCACGAAACGCTTCTGCGAGAGTCGGATGGGCGTGACATGTTCTTGCGATGTCTTCAGAGGCGGCACCCATTTCCAGCGCCAGGACACCTTCGGCAATGAGGTCGGAGGCACCGGCACCCATGATATGAACGCCCAAGATACGGTCACCATCATCGGCGGCGGCGAGCATTTTGACAAATCCGTCAGTTTCACCGAGTCCTCTGGCGCGTCCATTGGCGATAAACGGAAAAGCGCCTTTACGATATTCGACGCCTTCGGCTTTTAGGGTTTGTTCGGTTTTACCCGCCCATGCGATTTCGGGATGAGTATAAATAACCCATGGAATACAGTCATAATCAATCTCCGGTTTTTGTCCGGCGATAATCTCGGCGACCATGGAGCCTTCATCTTCAGCTTTATGCGCGAGCATGGGACCTCTTACGACGTCTCCGATGGCAAAGACATTGGCATATTTGGTGCGACATTGAGAATCGACGTTAATAAATCCGTTTTCGGTTTCCAGTCCGACGGTTTCCAGTCCGAGTCCGTTGGTATAGGGAGCGCGTCCGACGGCGACAATAAGTTTGTCAAACTTCTCTTTTTGGGTTTTACCGTCTTTTTCCCATGACACTTCGACATTTTTGGCGGAGGTTTTGGCTCCGGTAACTTTTGCGCCGGTTTCTATATTCAGGCCTTGTTTCTTAAATATTTTCGCAGCTTCTTTGGCGACATCGACATCTGCGGCGGCCAAAAAGTCGGGCATGGCTTCCAGGACTTGGACTTCGGAACCGAGTCGATTCCAGACACTTCCGAGTTCCAGTCCGATAACGCCTGCACCAATAACGCCTAATTTCTTGGGAACGGAGTCAAAAGCGAGAGCACCTTCATTATCCACGATATTTTTACCGTCAACAGGTGCGGGAGGAATATCTCGGGGAACGGAGCCGGTGGCGATAATAAGATTTTTGGCTTTAACGCGGGTTTTTTTACCGTCATGATTGATTTCGACTTCACAGACATCCCCGACCGAGATAATGGAGGCGGCACCGGACATTGCGGCGACTTTATTTTTACGAAACAGTCCGTCAATACCGGTAACGAGCGCGGTAACAACTTTTTCTTTACGCTTTTGCATGGTTGCCAGATCCACACGCGGATTATCGGCGAGCACGCCGTGAGCGGCAAAATGTTTAGAGACGCGTTCATAGTTATAGGATGATTCCAGCAGCGCCTTGGAGGGAATACAACCGACATTAAGGCAAGTACCGCCATAAACGGTTTTACCTTTATCATTAGTCCATTTATCGACACAGGCAGCAGAGAGCCCGAGTTGCGCGGCACGAATAGCGGCGACATATCCACCGGGACCGCCGCCGATAACCAAAACATCATAAACAGTATCGCTCATTGCATTTCCTTTCAGCGGGCAAAAGCCCCCGCCCCGT
>JAWONR010000216.1:0-2044 GCA_033865115.1 Candidatus Persebacter sydneyensis
TTTTATTTAATCTTCGCCTCTTTATACACGACATGTTTGCGCACTTTTGGGTCAAACTTACGGACTTCCATTTTATCCGGATGTTCGCGCTTGTTTTTGGATGTCGTATAAAAATGCCCGGTGCCGGCGGACGACACCAATCTAATTTTTTCGCGTACTTTTTTAGCCACTTTTTTACTCCCGCGTTAAACGCGCCGTCCCTGCTTGCGCAGTCCGGCGATGACGGCGTCAATGCCGTTTTTATCAATGGTGCGAATGCCCTGAGCCGACACGCGCAACACCACATGCCGCTTTTCGGACGGCACCCAAAAACGCTTTTTGTGCAAATTGGGCAAAAACACGCGCTTGTTTTTATTGTTGGCGTGAGAAACCCGGTTGCCGCTCATCGCGCCTTTTCCGGTAATTTGACAGACTCTGGACATCTTTAACTCCTGAAACAAAAGCGCTATTATACCCCTTTTCCGCCCGCCGTGTCAAGCCTCCACAAACAAAAACGCGGGAAATCGGGTTATGCCACCACAAATACCTGCTCATCCGCGACTTCCACAGGATAGGTTTTGGCGCGCATGGAGGAATCAAAAAGACACTCGCCGGTGCGGATATTGAACTCCCAGCCGTGGCGGGCACAGCGCAGAATCTCGCCCTCCAAGCCGTATTCATAGCGATAACCGCCCTCCATGGTCACCGGTAAATTGGTGCCGCAAACAATGCCGTCACACAAATTGGCGGCGCGGTGAGGGCAAATATTCAACAGAGCAAAAAACTCGCCGGAGACATTAAAAACCCCGACCGAGCGACTGCCGATTTGCACAATCATCCGTCCTCCCGGCGGCAAATCAGAGACCGCGCAGACTTGGTGTCGCTTCGCCATCAGGCGGCGGCGTGTGCGGCTTCTTCGGCGCGCGGCACAAGATGGGACAACCGTGAATAAGTCCGCAAGGCGTTAAATCCAAAAACATCATCGCGCCACTCGGGAGGCAGTTTAATCGCGGAAACATCATCCTGGTCCCAATGCGGATAATCGGCGGCGAACATCAATGTTTCACGTCCGTGCATCGCCTCCAACACCGCCCACAGGTGTTCCAGGTTTGCCGGCTGTTCGAGAGGTTGAGTCGTAAAACGAATATGCTCGCGAAAATACTCGGACGGGGCTTTTTTGACCCACGGCGTTTCTTTGCGGAGCGCCTTCCAATCGGCGTCAAGCCGCCACAACAGAGGTGCGACCCAGGACACGCCGCATTCAATAACGACCATTTTTAGTGTTGGGAACTTCTCAAAGACGCCGTTCATAATCATGCTGACCAAATGCGTTTGAGCGGGTTGAGTGAGCAGAGTATGGGCTTCGGAATAATAGCGCGGCGAGCCGTTGGAAAAGGTGGCGGTATTAATGCCGCCGTTGCCGCCCAGGTGGAGCGAGAAAGGAAGTCCGACTTCGTTGCATGCTTCATAAATCGGATGATAAAACGGGTCACCGTAGGGCATGGTGGAGCCGTGCGACGCCAACACTTGTATAAGTCGCGGATGGTCACCGAGTCGCCGGATCTCCGCGGCAGCCGCTTCGGGGTCTTGCGGCGCGATGATAATGGAGCTATAAAACCGCTCGTCACGCGGAAGCCATTTGTCAATAACCCAGTCGTTATAGGCGGAGGCAAGAGCTTGAGCGTAGTGTCCGTTGCCGAGAGTGGAGACTTCCAACGGCAGGTCGCCGGTGAGAATGGCGACATCAATCTGGTTCGGGTCCAAGTGCTTGTCTCGCATGAGGGTATAGTGCTCATCCTCGTTTTTTGGCTGAATGTCAGCGCGATTAAAGTCTTCGGGATGAAACCACGCTCGGTGTCCGTGCGGAAAAGAGCCCGGAGGTCCGGTGCGTTCGCCGCGCACATAGCAATCTTTCCACCAGCCGCTGAGATAGGGCAACAAAACATCGGCGGAATTCCAGCCGTTATGACAATCGCAATCGACAATAAACATAGCTCTCTCCTCTTCCTAACCTAATTAGATAGGATAAAAATTATAGCGCGTTTTTGGCGCGCTGAATCCGTCT
>JAWONR010000217.1:0-2031 GCA_033865115.1 Candidatus Persebacter sydneyensis
ACGGGTTCAAAGAACTCCAGCGGTTTGGATTTAAACGCCGGGTCAAAGCAGTTTTGGTCGTAATCTTCGCAAAACCGGACGGCTTCATCAAACCATTCATGTCCGCGGAATCGTTCACGCGCGTTTTGGTCTCCTCCAACATGATGTGCATAGTAATACATTTGGAAAACGCCGTGATATTTAATAATCCAATAAACTTTATCGGAGACATAGGGACGCAACACCGCCGCCGCCATTTCACTGTGTGAATAAGGCGCGAGCTCGTCTCCAATGTCGTGCAACAAAGCGGCGGCGACCATTTCATCGGATTCTCCGGCGTCGTGGGCGCGGGTTGCCGATTGCAGTGAATGTTCCAAGCGCGACACTTGATAGCCCGCCAGTGAGTGTTCCAACTTGCGAAGCGCGTCCAAAAGTCGGTCGGGCAGTTCGCGCGCGTAGTCATGTTCAAGTCGTTCCAGCAGTTCATAATCTTCGCGGGTGCCGTCTTTCATTTGTGTGAAGTTTACGGTGTTTTGCATGATTGTCTCCTTTGTTTTGCAGTGTTGGAATGTCCGATGATAGCACATAACGCGTTAATTTCGCGCGTTCATCCCATATACAGTCCGCCGTTGACATGCAGGGTTTGTCCTGTCACATAAGCGGCGTTGTCGGACGCCAAAAACAGGACGGCGGCGGCGATTTCTTCGGGGTTGCCGATTCTGCCGAGGGGGATTTGTTCGGTGAGTCGTTTTTTAATGTCATCGGACAGTTTGTCGGTCATATCGGTGGCGATAAATCCGGGAGCGACGGCATTGACGGTCACATGTCTTCCGCCGATTTCCCTTGCGAGCGCTCGGACAAATCCTTCCACGCCGGCTTTTGAGGCGCAATAGTTGGTTTGTCCGGGGTTGCCGGAAGAGGCGACAACTGAAGACACGGCGATAATCCTCCCCGCGCGTTTTTTAATCATCCCGCCGACAACCGCCCGCGAGAGATGAAAGACGCCGTTAAGATTTGCCGCGATGACTTTTGTCCAATCTTCATCTTTCATGCGCATGAGCAGTCCGTCGGCGTTGGTGCCGGCGTTACAGACGACAATATCGGGCGCGCCGCCGAAGTATTCGGTTGCGAATTCAGTTAATGTTTTTGCCTGTTCGGGTTTTGCGGCGTCATATTGTGTTGCGGCGCCGTCAAAACCGCCGTTGTTGAGTTGTTGTTGGATGAGTGAGATGCCGGCGTCGGCGGTGGCGGTGCCGACAACTTTTGCGCCGGCGTTGCCGAATGTTTGTAATATTGCGGCGCCGATGCCTCTGCTTGCGCCGGTGATAATTGCGGTTTTTCCTTTCAAATCAGTCATATTAATCTCCGAGATAGTGTTGTAAAAAGTTTCCGAGCATTGTTTTACCGTGTTCGGTCATAATGGATTCCGGATGAAATTGAACGCCTTCCAACGGTCGAGTTTTATGTCTAATGCCCATGACTTCATCATCATCGGTGTTATTGGCGGAGATTTCAAAGTCATCGGGAATGGAGTCGGACGCCAAAATCAGTGAGTGATAGCGCATAACGGTGAGTGTTTTTGGCAGTTTGGCAAAGAGCGTTTTGCCGTCGTGTTGGATGTCGGAGGTTTTACCGTGCATAAGTTTCGGCGCGGCGATGACTTTACCGCCGAAGGATTCGCCGAGTGATTGATGTCCGAGGCAGACGCCGAGAAACGGCAGAGACGGCGGCGCTTGGGCGATAAGTTCTTTGGTGATTCCGGCGTCTTTTGGTCTTCCGGGTCCCGGCGATGCGACAATGGCGCGGGGTTGCATGGCGAGCGCATCATCGCAGGACAGAGCGTCATTGCGGCGCACTTGGACTTCGGCGCCGAGTTCCACCAAATACTGGTACAGGTTATAGGTGAAGGAGTCGTAGTTGTCAATCAGCAAAATCATGGGTGAATTATAAGACGCATGGCTTTTATAAATGAGAAAACGCCCGGTTTTTTTTCACATTCACACAATTCGCATTCACTTAAAACAAAAAACGCCCGATTTTCACGGGCGTTTT
>JAWONR010000218.1:0-2194 GCA_033865115.1 Candidatus Persebacter sydneyensis
GGCTTTGCCGGAATTTATGCTCTAACAATAATAATAGGAGACCTATCATGAAAAATGCGGCTCTAGCGGTGGTTTTTACCGTGTTAATTTCCGGATGTGCATTCAGTCGTCCCGATGTATCGCGTGAAAATTGGAAAATTCGCACATATAAAGATGTCACTAAAGAAGACGCGGTTGATGCCGCGCGTGAGGTGATTCGCTTGTCCGACCCCGATGATATTATATTTACAACCACGCCCGACGGCTTTTCCGCCGTACGCAGACAACTATCGTACTATGTAGTGGAATCCGGACTTGATGTTTTTGTTTTTGAATTTACCGCCCGTGAAACGGAAAGCGGCGTACAAGCGAGAATTGACATACACGAAAGGATTGAACGTGCCAGTTTCTCTACATTAGGATTGCCCGTCACAAACATTGGCAGACCGCAAACTTCGTACGCCTATCAATTATTTTATGCGCGCATGGACTACTTGTTGGGACTAAATGACCGCTGGCAAAATTGTAAAGACGGAGGCGCCGCATCTAACACACAAGCGGAAAATCTTGGTTTGAGCGCGTTCTGTGGACGCTTTGTCTCTGACCTTTCGCCGCCGCCGTTTTCAAGAAAAAATTCTCAGTAAGGAACCCACAATGAAAAATTCCATCTCTTTTATATTTCGTCTTTTTGCCGGAATGATGTTGTCCGGTGTCGCATTGCTTGTCGGCGGTTGTTCCGATCTTATAGATACTCCAACGGTCAGCGTTCCACCGCGTATAAACCCTATCTTAATAAATCCTCCTACAAACCCCTCGCCGAGACCGGACCCCGAAATCCCCGCACCTCGTCCTCCGAATGGAAGAGACTATCGCACCGCGGAATTCAACAGCAATTACGGACTGTCGCGAATTAAGGCGGATGCCGCCTATCAACGCGGTTATTTTGGACAAAATGTTGTGGTGGGCGTGGTGGACTCCGGCGTACGCATAACTCACACGGAATTGGATCGCAATGTCGTCACCGGACGTGATTTTGTTTTTCCCGGACGACCCATAACTGATCCGGATGGACATGGCACCGCCGTTGCCGGCGTCATCGCCGGTGAACGCGACAGCCGCGGCATGCACGGTGTCGCTCCCAACGCACGTATTATGCCGCTTAAAATCGGCGATGATGACGGACGGCTGATAGGCGATTGGCAAGAAGCATTCAACTATGCCGCATCGCGGAACGTTAATATTGTTAATAACAGTTTCGGCGATGCTGAAGGAGAGCTCGTCGGCGAGTATGCCGACACCGGTCGTGTTTACCGAGCCGAAGTGCCATTCTTCCGCGGTTTTAACAGTGACTCTTATCGTAATCGGGCACGAACGGCACTGAGCGCCGTTCGCAACAAGGACACCGTTTTAGTTTGGGCGGCGGGCAACGGCGGATGGAACGGAGAAACCGGACGGGTTCGCATGTACCGTTGCACACAATACGATGTCAGGAGATGCAGTGACCAGCCTGAATTTAATCTTTCCATCCGTCAATTTGCCGTCAACTTTAAATCCGAAAACCACTATGATTATAGCGGCAATGCGGTTTCCGGGCACGGACTTATTTTGGACACGAACGGCAACACCGCCACCGACCTTTCCAATTATTACAGTTCCCTGCCGATTTGGACAATTAACAACATTGACAGCCTGCTCGCAAGAGCGGAGCGGGGAACAATTACCGAAACAGAATTTGTCGAACAACTCAACAATAGCATCGAAAACAACAGTCTGTTTGTGGACACTTTGTTTAAACATGTGGCGGTTGTGGCGACCGACAGTGGCAACCGTATCAGTTCTTTTAGTAACGGTTGCGGCTTTGCGATGGGATGGTGTTTGGCGGCACCGGGAGAGGCAATTTATACCGCCGATGCCATCGGCGATGTCCGGTACGACCGCGTAAATGGAACTTCTTTTGCTGCTCCGCATGTCAGCGGTGCGTTGGCGTTACTCAAAAGCCGTCTGCCTACCATGCCAATGCAGGCGATTGTCGCGATTATGCTTCTCTCCGCCGAAGATTTGGGAGACCCGGGACCGGATTTTACCTACGGCTGGGGATTGCTTGATGTGGAAGCGGCAATTACACTGCAAGGGGATTTGGCGATGCTTTTGCCAAGCAACGCCGATGTGCGGCTGGAAAATGCTCACATTGAACTGCCCGCTGAATTCGCCCATG
>JAWONR010000219.1:0-2196 GCA_033865115.1 Candidatus Persebacter sydneyensis
CCAATTGACATACCGCCGGACGACTCCCCGACCAGGGACGCATAATCCGAAGTCGCGATGACCGGTCTCGTCGCGTTGCAGCGCAAAGTAGGCGCTTATCTTTCACCCGCCGAGCAAAGCGAGATTGAAAGCGCTTATCAATACAGCAAAAACGCACATGCCGGACAATTCCGCGACAGTGGCAAACCCTACATCCAACATCCATTGGCGGTTGCCGACATTTTGGCGGACTGGCGTTTTGACTCCCAATCAATTACCGCCGCCCTGCTCCATGATGTCGTAGAAGACACCACAGTCAGTTTGCAACAAGTCCGAGACAAGTTTGGGCTGATAGTTGGACGTTTGGTAGAGGGACTTTCCAAGATGGAGCGGATAGAGGGCATGGACCGCCGGACACAAGAGGCGGAGACATTTCGCAAGATATTACTTGCGGCGGCGGATGATTGGCGGGTTTTGTTTGTGAAGTTAGCCGACCGATTACACAACATGCGGACATTGTCGGCGATATCGGAGTCCCATCGCCGCAAGCGGATTGCGCTGGAGACACTGAGCATATACGCGCCGATAGCGGAGCGTTTGGGATTTATGCCGTTAAAGGACGAGTTGGAAAATTTGTCATTGCGTTATTTGCGTCCTCATCGTTATAGTGTTTTATCGAAGGCGATGAACAAGTCAAAAGCGGCGAATCGTCAGACAATTGACAAGATGGAGGAGATGATTCGCGAGGCGTTGTCCAAACACGACATTGCCGGCGAGTTGGAAAAGCGCCGCAAGAATTTGTACAGTGTCTATCAAAAGATGCAAAATCAGAGTCTGACATTTGCGCAGGTTGAGGACATTATAGGATTTCGTCTGATAGTGGAAGACCGGATGCAGTGCTATTTGGCATTGGGAGCATTGCATGAATGCTTCACACCGATGCAGGAGCGATTTAAGGACTACATAGCGATGCCGAAGTTAAACGGTTATCAGTCATTACACACGGCGTTGGTCACCCGCGAAGAGGTAAAAGTGGAGATTCAGATACGGACACGAGCGATGCATCAAGTTGCGGAAAACGGTCTTGCGGCACATTGGATATACAAACAGCCGGATGCATCACCGGACAGTGCCCAAAGCGAGGCGTTGGCGAAGCTTTCGGGACTTGTTCGAATGCATGTTGAAAACGAAGCGCCGCCGGGCGAGTTTATGGAGTATTTACAGATGGAGTTATCCCCCGGCGAGATATATGTTTTGACACCGGACGGACAGGCGATACGCCTGCCTCCGAACGCGACGGCATTGGACTTTGCCTACGCGATTCACACAGACATTGGTTCCCGCGCGGTGGGAGTGAGCGTGAACGGCCAAAGCATGCCGTTGTCGTGCAAGTTACAGTCGGGAGACCAGGTGTCAGTGACAACAGATGCGGACAGTCGTCCGATGCCTCATTGGTTAAACATAGTGAAGACGGCGAGAGCGCGTTCGCACATTCGTCAGGTGTTAAACACGGCGAGTCGGAGTGATTCAACGGGTTTGGGGAAGAAGTTGTTTATAGCGGCGTTACAAAAGATACAAAACGCCCCGCCGCTGGAGGAGATTCAAGAAGAGCAATGGCGTTCATTTCTGGGTTCCTACAACATGAGTGCTTCAGAGGAGTTATATTTGGAGATAGGACTTGGCAAGATGTTACCGGACATAGCGGCGCGAGGTTTATTACGCCGGAGAGTTCGCGGCAAAGACAAAGACATGCGCTTGTCACCGGTCTCCATTGCCGGCGCGGGCAACGCGGCGATAACACTGTCAACATGTTGCTATCCCCTGCCCTTTGAATCGACGATTGGCATTTTACAGAAAAATAGAGGTTTGGTGGTTCATGCGGACACATGTCCGGCGGTGGATGCGACAAGTCGCCGTTCAGAGAAGTGGATAGAGACGGCGTGGAGCGAGAAAGCGTCCCAGGCGTTATACAAAAGCGCGGTGGTGTTGGATTGTCGCAATCGTCCGGGACTTGTGGCGGTGGTTTCGGCGTCGATCAGCGGACGTGACATTAACATAGTGAATTTGAACTTCAATCACGGCGAGTTATCACGAGATTTCATCCAAATGGAGATTATAGTTGAAGTTCCATCATTACCGGAGTTAAACAGTTTATTGCATGCATTGCGGGCGTTGGACGAAGTGGTAAAAGCGGAGCGCAGAGAGCCGGAATCGGCA
>JAWONR010000220.1:0-2101 GCA_033865115.1 Candidatus Persebacter sydneyensis
TAATGCGCCAGATTATGAATCGTCATATAACGCGCCGCCAACATGTCGTTGACCGACATCAGATGATGCAAATAAGCGCGCGAAAAATTGCGACACACCGGACAATTGCAGTTTTCATCGGGCGGAGAATCATCGCGGCGGTGACGCGCGTTTTTCATGCGCAGGACTCCCGCGCTGGTAAACAATTGTCCGTTGCGGGCGTTGCGCGCGGGTAAAACACAATCAAACATGTCCGCGCCGCGCAAAACCGCCGAGGCAATGTCGGCGGGCGTGCCGACTCCCATCAAATAACGCGGAGAATCAACCGGCAACATTGACGCGGTGGCGGCGACAATGTCCGCGGTGCGTGATTTTTCTTCGCCGACCGCAAGTCCGCCGATGGCGTAACCGTCAAAACCGATTTCAATTAATTCAGCGGCGGACTCGGCGCGCAAATCTTCAAAAACACCGCCTTGTACAATGCCAAACAACGCCGGAATATCACCGCGCGTTTTTTTACAACGGCGAGCCCAACGCATGGATAACTTCATGGCGTTTTGGACTACGGAATATTCTTCATTCGCCGCCGCACATTCATCCAACACCATGGCAATGTCGCTTTTTAATGCGCTTTGGATTTGCATGCATATTTCGGGCGTCAACAAACGTTTTTCGCCGTTGTGCGGGGCGGAAAAATGAGCGCCTTCTTCGGTTAATGTCCGCCGTGTTCGCAAACTGAATATTTGATAACCGCCGGAGTCGGTGAGTATTGGTCGTTGCCAGCCGGCAAAACCGTGTAATCCGCCGTGGGCGGCGACAATATCTTCGCCCGGACGAAGCCATAAATGAAAAGCGTTCGCGAGCATGACATCAAAACCCAGCGCGGCGAGTTCCCAAGGCGCAATTCCTTTTACCGCACCCAAAGTTCCAACCGGCATAAACGCGGGCGTTTTAATATTGCCGCGCGCGGTTTGCAAAGTCGCGGCGCGCGCCTTGCCGCAAACGGCGGAAACCTTAAACCGCATCGGCTCGCGACAACAACATGGCGTCGCCATAACTGTAAAAACGCATCTTTTGCGAAACGGCATGACGATAAGCATCCATCACCCGCTTTTGTCCGCCAAATGCGCATGTCAATACCAACAACGATGACCGAGGCATGTGAAAGTTTGTCAACAACAAATCAGCTGAACGAAAACAATGACCGGGTTTGATAAACAAATCGGTTTCACCCTCCGCCGCACACACTCCGTTTTTGTCCGCCGCCGATTCCAACGCGCGCAAAACAGTCGTGCCAACGGCGACAATTCTTCCGCCGCGTTTTTTGGCGGCGGTTATGGCGGCGGCGGTCTTTGCCGACACGCGAAATCTTTCCGAATGTAGTTTTTGCGCGGCAAGTCCTCGCCGTAAAGGCAAAAAAGTCCCGGCGCCGACATGCAAAGTGATATTCGCCATATTCACTCCGCGCGCCGCGAGTCGAGAGACGACTGTCGGCGTAAAGTGCAGTCCCGCCGTCGGCGCGGCAACGGAACCGGCATGACGGGCGAATATTGTTTGATAACGGCGGCGGTCGGCATCTTCCAACGGGCGGCGAATATAAGGCGGCAGCGGTGTTTGTCCGCGCCGTAAAAAACGCGCGCGGGCGTCAATTGTCTTGCCATGTCGGTCAATTGCGCGAAGACGAAAAAAGCCGTCAGTACGCCGCTCGCACACTATGAATTGTCCGCCGGCGTTGAGACATGCCCCCGCTTTTGGCGCGCGGGCGGCGCGGATTTGTGCCAGAACTTCACCATTTGGCAGGAATCTCTCGGCGAAGATTTCCGCCCGTCCGCCGCCTTCTTTTGCGCCCGGCAAACGGGCGGGAATGACCTTGGAATCATTGATAATTGCCAAATCGCCCTCGCGTAAAAGTGTCGGCAGGGCGCGAAATGTCCGAATTTGCGGGAGATTCCCGCGAACATCCAATAATCGCGCTCCGTCCCGCCGCGGCGGGGGATGAGCGGCTATTTGTGCGGGTGGAAGCGCGTAATCGAAATTATCCAAACTGGCTGACATGGCGGGAATATTGGTGCTGTTGAGAGGATTTGAACCTCCGACCTACTGATTACGAATCAGTTGCTCT
>JAWONR010000221.1:0-2027 GCA_033865115.1 Candidatus Persebacter sydneyensis
AAAAAGAACCGCCCGCCAAAAGAGGCGGGCGGAGGAGGAAAAAATGCCCGGCGGCGTCCTACTCTTGCACGGTCAAAACCGCACTACCATTGGCGATGAAATGTTTCACGTTCCTGTTCGGAATGGTAAGGTGTGGTTCCATTTCTCTATGACCACCGGACAAACGGTAACCCGCAACGACCAAAAGACCGTCGCAGATAAAAAAAACGAACAACGAATATAATCAACTCATAAAACGCCCGCGTCTCTTAAAAAACGCGCACGAATATGGAATCAAGCCGCACGGACAATTAGTATCGGTTAGCTTAACGCGTTACCGCGCTTCCACGTCCGACCTATCAACCTTGTAATCTTCAAGGGTCCTTTAGGAGGGTCAAGCCCTCGGGAATTCTCATCTTGAGGGGGGCTTCCCGCTTAGATGCTTTCAGCGGTTATCCCGTCCGAACATAGCTACCCGGCAATGCCGCTGGCGCGACAACCGGAACACCAGAGGTTCGTCCACTCCGGTCCTCTCGTACTAGGAGCAGCTTCCCTCAATTCTCCAACGCCCACGGCAGATAGGGACCGAACTGTCTCACGACGTTCTAAACCCAGCTCGCGTACCACTTTAAATGGCGAACAGCCATACCCTTGGGACCGGCTTCAGCCCCAGGATGTGATGAGCCGACATCGAGGTGCCAAACACCGCCGTCGATATGGACTCTTGGGCGGTATTAGCCTGTTATCCCCGGAGTACCTTTTATCCGTTGAGCGATGGGCCTTCCATGAAGTCCCACCGGATCACTATGACCTGCTTTCGCACCTGCTTGAGCCGTCACTCTCGCAGTTAAGCATGCTTTTGCCATTGCACGTTCAGTGCGATTTCCGACCGCACTAAGCATACCTTTGCGCTCCTCCGTTACTCTTTAGGAGGAGACCGCCCCAGTCAAACTGCCTGCCATACATTGTCCCCGCCCCGGATAACGGGGCTAGGTTAGAACTCCAAACAAGTCAGGGTGGTATCTCAAGGTTGACTCCACCAGGGCTGACGCCCCAGCTTCAGTGCCTCCCACCTATCCTGCACAAACCTGCTCAAAGCTCAATGTAAAGCTGCAGTAAAGGTTCACGGGGTCTTTCCGTCTAGCAGCGGGTAGGGTGCATCAGCACACTCACTTCAATTTCACTGAGTCTCGGGCGGAGACAGTGTGGCCATCGTTACGCCATTCGTGCAGGTCGGAACTTACCCGACAAGGAATTTCGCTACCTTAGGACCGTTATAGTTACGGCCGCCATTGACCGGGGCTTCGATCAAGAGCTTCGCGTCTCAAAAGAAACGCTGACCCCATCACTTAACCTTCCGGCATTGGGCAGGCGTCACGCCCTATACTTCCACTTGCGTGTTTGCAGAGCGCTGTGTTTTTAGTAAACAGTCGCAGCCACCTATTCTCTTCGACCCCTTATTGCTCCGTCCGCAGGGACTTCACATTATCGGGGCGTGCCTTCTCCCGAAGTTACGGCACCATTTTGCCGAGTTCCTTCGCCCGAGTTCTCTCAAGCGCCTTGGAATATTCTTCCCACCCACCAGTGTCGGTTTGCGGTACGGTTTCCGCGTAACTGAAGCTTAGAGGTTTTTCTTGGAAGTTCGCATGGCCGGCTTCGTCGCCCGAAGGCGACTCGTCGTCACTTCTCGTTCTCCCCGCCCGGATTTGCCTGGGCGGATCAAAAAACTACCGGCTTGAACCGGGATGTCCAACACCCGGACCGGTTAGCGTTCTCCGTCACCCCATCGCATTACGCGAAAGTATCGGAATATTAACCGATTTCCCATCGACTACGCGTTTCCGCCTCGCCTTAGGGACCGACTAACCCTGCGCTGATTAACATTGCACAGGAAACCTTGGGTTTTCGGCGGACGGGTTTTTCACCCGTCTTATCGTTACTTATGTCAGCATTCTCACTTCCGATGTCTCCAGAGCCCCTTTCAAAACTCCTTCACAGACCTACGGAACGCTCTCCTACCGCGTCAAAAGGTTGAACAAAACGGACCT
>JAWONR010000222.1:0-2022 GCA_033865115.1 Candidatus Persebacter sydneyensis
CCGGACAACTCTCGCATAAATTAGTGTCGGTGTTGGCAAAAGTCCTGCCGGGGCACACTTCGCATTGTGTTCCAGCGATATTGCTAACTTCGCCGGGGGTGCATGGGATGCATGAAGTTTGTCCGGAGGAGGAAATTTGACCCGCCGGACATTTCTCGCATAAATTAGTGTCGGTGTTGGCAAAAGTTCCCGCGGCGCATGTTTCACATTGCGAGTTGTCGGCGTTGGAGATTTGTCCGACACCGCATGCGGTGCATGAAGACTGTCCGGCGGCGGAAATTCTTCCCTCCGGACACAAAGCGCATGAATTGTCGGAGTCGGCAAAAGTTCCCGCGGGGCATGTCTCACATTGTGTGTTGTCGTGGTTGGAGATTAAGCCGGCGGGACATATAACACATGAAGTTTGTCCGGCGGCGGAGGTTTTTCCATCCGGACACTTCCGGCATGCATTGTCGGCGAGATTGGGAAAGGTTCCCGCGGGACACACTTCGCACAGTGTTTTGCCGGTGTTGGCAATTGAACCGGGGGAGCATGCGGTGCATGAAGACTGTCCGGCGGCGGCGGTTGTTCCATCCGGACATTCCTCGCAGACATTAACGGCAAGATTGGCAAAAGTCCCGGCGGCACACACTGTGCATTGTGTTCGGTCATCACCGGCAATTGAGCCAACGGCGCATGGCGTGCATGAAGTTTGTCCGGGACTGTCGTTAATTTGACCGTTCGGACAGGCAACACATTCATCACGTGCGGTGTCGGCAAAAGTCCCGCTCGGACACACCATGCATCGCGTGTTGTTGGTGTTGGCAACCGAGCCGTCATCACATGACTGGCACAAGGTTCGCGAGTCCGTGTGAATTTCACCGTTCGGACATGTTTCACATGTTCCCAAGTCGCCCTGAAAAGTGCCGGGGGGACACACTTCACATTGTGTCTTGTCAACATTGGCGCCATGTCCGTCATCACACTCAATGCATGTCAATTGTCCGGGAACGGAGGCAACATGATGAGCCGGACATGGAGCGCATGAGTCGGTTCCGGTGTCATGAAAAGTGCCGGCGGGACATTCTTCACATCGGGCGTTGTTGTCGCCGATAATTGTGCCGGCAGCACATGTTTCACAGGCGTCGGCGTTAAGGTTGGGAACAGTGTTGCCGGTGCATGATTGACAGGAGCCGTTAATTAACGCCTCGCCGACCTGACATGTCGTACAACTGTTTTGCCGTCCGGTGGGAGTTTGTCCGGCGGGGCATGATTGACATGAAACACCGTCTTCGGTGATTTGTTCGGGCGGACATGGGGAACATGCGGACTGTCCGGCGATGGAGGTCTCGCCCGCCGGACATGACGCGCATGAATTGGCGGAGGCACTGTAAAAAGTGCCGGCGGGACACACGTCACACTCTGTTTTGTCGTTGTTGGAGATTTGTCCTGCCGGACACGGCGTGCATGAAGACTGTCCGGGAGCGGCGGCAATGTTGCCGCTCGGACAAACAACACATTCATCAAGGGCGGTGTCGGCAAAAGTGCCGGCGGGACACTCCTCACACTGTGTTTTGTCCCGGCTGGAGACATGTCCGGCATCGCATGGGAGACATGAAGTTTGTTCAGAGTCGGCAATTTGACCGTCCGGACAAACATCGCATGAATTGTCGGCGATGTTGGCAAAAGTTCCCGTAAGACATGCCACACATTGTGTTTTGTCGGCGTTGGCAATCGAGCCGGGAGCGCATGCCGTGCATGAAGCTTGTCCGGGAGTGTCATTAAACTGACCGTTTGGACATGCCTCGCATGAATTGTCCGCGGAGTTGTAAAAAGTGCCGGCGGCGCATTCTTCACACTGTGTTTTGTCGGCATTGGCGGTTAAGCCAAGAGTGCATGCCGTGCATGAAGTTTGTCCGGCGATGGAGGTTTGTCCGTCCGGACATTCAACGCATGAGTTGGCGGTGGAATCGGCAAAAGTGCCGGCGGGACAAACATCACACTGTGACTGAAACAAATTGGCAAAAGAACCGGGGGCGCATG
>JAWONR010000223.1:0-1598 GCA_033865115.1 Candidatus Persebacter sydneyensis
GGAAGCGGCGCCGCCAACTCCGCCGCCCGCCGCACCGCCGCCCGCGGCGCCCGCGAGCCCCGGGGCGAAGTCCGAGGGGTCAGATCCCGAACCGGAAGATGAAAAACCAACGGGGATTGTCGAGAAAATCACCGAAGCTGCCGGCCCGATACTCGAACATCACCGCAAGAAAATCTTTTTCGGCGGGGGAGTTCTCGTCTTATTGGGCGCCCTTATCATCGGTTGGTATAACGTGTTATATCCGGCGATGCTGTTGAAATCCGGCGAAGATTTGATGACAGCCGGCGAATACGAACAAGTGCGGAGATATATTGCCGCCTACCACGAAACCGGCAAAAGCAATGATGAGTCCAAGCTGCTTTTGGCGCGGGCGCTTTTGTTTACCGGTGATCCGTCCGGCGCCAGAGAGGCTATCGGCGATGCCCCGTTGGAAGATCCCGAACTCCGGTACATACATGCGCTCGGCGGTTTCGCCGAAGATCCCCAGGAAGCCGCGGTGCAGTTGGACCTCATTCGGTTTGACGACGGTGCGCCGTCGTATGTCGTCGTCGCACGCGGTGTATTGGCGATGTTCGGCGGCAACTCCGCCGCCGCCGCCGCCGCGTTCGCCAAAACACGCGATATAGAAACGCAACCGGATGATTTAACGGAACGTCATCTGCGCGCGTTGTTTAACATATTGGTGGACAATCTGCAGCCGCGCATAAAAAGCGAAGCCGAACTGACGTTTACGCTGCCAAAGGCACAGGGCAAAATCACAAATAGCCGAGTGACTTCCGGTCTCGAAGGGTTTGAGCATAATTTTAGCATTCCGTTCAACGCCTCGGCGTTGGATCATGATATAAATGCAACATCCGTCCAGGATTTTATCCGCGGTCTGGAACTGTTGGCCGACACACAAAACGCCACTGATAGCGCGGACGAAATCATCGAAGCGAGAAGCGATGCGTTCGGTTCGTTACTGGGCCAGTTTGTCGCCGCCTACTATCATGTTAAAAAGGGACGGTTTGTGGAAGCGGCGGACATCTATCGCAGCATCCGCACCGCCGACCTGGACAATTCGCTGGCGAGTCAGTATGAAGGAACGGCGTTTTGGCTTTCCCAGGAGGGCGCACTGCCCGACCCGCGAGTACTGGACGCCTACGAAAGTGCGATTGAATCCAACCCCAAAAACAGCGTGGCGTTGAACAATCTGGCGTTTTTAAATCTCAACCTCGGCGAAATAGAAAAGGCGAAGAAATTGATTGACCTCGCCGCGGCCATTGACAACGTCAACCCGCACATTGTGTTTAACATTCTTGTCATTGACGTCGTCAATGGTTCGACGGATTTTGAACACTCCCTCACCCGGATTGAGTCGTTGGTCGGCAAATGGCCGAATTCCATTGCCGTTTTGGAGTTGGCATCGGAGATCTCGATACTCAGTCAGCTGTCAAGCAGCGCGGTTTCCTATTTGGAGCAAATCATGGAACGCGCGCCCAGCGTGAAACATGCGGTGCGCATTGCGGATTTGTACCGTCACAACGGACAGTTTAGAGTCGCCATATCCGAACTTCAAAAAGCGCATGAGTTGTTTCCGCACAACAACGACCTGACCG
>JAWONR010000223.1:1608-2081 GCA_033865115.1 Candidatus Persebacter sydneyensis
GACCGGTTTGATAGCCTTGTATTACGCCAAAAGCGGCGACTACAACACCGCCTCCGAGACCATGCGGAAATACAAATTGCCGGCCGGCGGTCAGTTGGGTTTGTATATCCGCGCCATTGCCACCGACGACATTGAGGCGGGAGAAGAGGCGTTTAACCTCGCCCTGCCGTCCCACAAAACCGACATTGCGATGGAACTGACGCGCATTCACCTTCGCAACAAAGATACGAAGCTCGCCGTCCAAACCCTTCAACGCGCGCGCGACCACGCCGAAGTCTCGAACCAACTTGATTTGGTCCTTTCTTTGGAGTCGCTTCAACTCCGTTTGGAGTCGGAAGACGACGATTCGTTTCAACTTGGTGAGAAAGTTGACGACCTGGCCTCAAGGGTGAGCAAATCGGAAAATGCGACCGCCCTACTTGACTTGGTGTGGACGTATTACAACATCGGAATTTACCAGGCGGGCATTGACC
>JAWONR010000224.1:0-2119 GCA_033865115.1 Candidatus Persebacter sydneyensis
CGCAAGTCGGCAAAATTCCGCCACTTCCCGTTTGATTCCAAATCAGTAATACGTGCGATTTCCATATTTAATTTGGCTTCGCCGTGTTCACCGGAGATTCCGCGTATTTCCGGAGTATCCAAAAGATCGCCGGTGATGTGACTGCCGCCGCCGGTCCATGTCAGTTCGACCTCATCATGTTTCATCCGATAAACACCATAAGCGCCGGCAAACCTCCGCCGCGATTTGGAGCCGTGAGCTCCACCATTTTCTTCGGTGATGTTCGCCCGCCCCGAACCATAACCGGCATAAAACCGCAGAGTCATTAACATTGTCGGAGGCGCCAACTCCGCATAAGCGACTCCCATGCGCATGCGTTGTTGCAGTGTGCCGTTCATGTCTCCGGAGTCGTTCCAATCCACATTCAAATTCGCCGAGTCCGTACCGGTCATGACTCCGGCGCGGAGTTTGTGGTCAATCCGAATGTCAGCGCCGGCATAAAAAACATTGTATGCACCGTCATATTTTAATGGTTGTCCGTCAACGGACGGCGTGCCGTTAATCTTGCTCCTGTTTCCAAACGCCCACCATGTCCATTCACGTCCGTCAGAGACGCCCGAATCACGCACGCTTAACTCATCAAAAACACCACGTTTTTCATCCATTGCGCCCTTTGCCAACAGACTTGCCAAATCGGTCTCTGAATTAATTGCCGTCCCGTTTGCATGCCATCCGCGATAGTTCGCATCCAAATGCCGGTTTAACATCGTCCACAGTCCGTCATCCGCCGCCGCATTAATCGCCGCCAACAACACTCTTGCCTGTTCCGGTGTTGCCGAGCCGAATGATTGTTCCGTTTGCACGATGTTTTCAAATCCCGCCGGGTCGACACAAACACATTCATATCTAATGCGTCCGATGCGCATGTCTTCCTCGGTCAGTGTATAGAATCTGTCGCGCCCGATGATGTCGCCGTTTGCGTTCATCCACACCCCGCTTTGCACCTGCAGTTCGCCGTTGGCATCATTCACATCCGACAAATCGGCGAATAACACCGCGCCTTCTGTAATTTCACCTCCGTTGACTTCGCGAATTACCGGCTGTCCCGTCGCTTCGCGGTTAATTTGCAACACGTGCGAAGTCATCGTCATTGCATTGCCAAACACGTCTTTAATCTCCGCCAGCACCCGCAAAGAATCCTGCGGATTAAAATCATCCGCCAACAACAGATACTCGCCGTTGTCTTGTCCCACGTCTTTGTACAATTTAAATCCGCCGTTTGTTCCCACCTCCCATTGATAACGCATTTCGGCAATCGCATTTTGCGGAATCCCGGTAACTTGCGCCGTCGCCCGGTTTTGTCCGAACGCATAACCGTCCAGCGACACCGACAACACCGCTTCCGGATAATCTCCGATGTTCTGTGTGATGTCCGCCCGCGCCGTCATGGTCGTGACAAAACCCAAACTGTCGACATACTCTCCGATAACATAAACGCCCGAAAAATTATTGAGTGATTCAGAAGCGCCGGACGCCTGTCCTTCTCGCCTCATCGCCAACAAGTCTTGGAGGTCCAAAATATATGAACTCTGGTCTCCGCGAAGTTGATTGTCAACATACCAGGAGATGTCAACAAAACCTCCGCCGTTGGCGTCGCTTACGCCGGTGGTAATCACCGTCACGGTGACTCCCGGCACAACCGCATCGCCGACCACCGAGATCATAATCGCCCCCGTTGTCCGGTAATTAATCGCCAATGTCTCCGAAGTCAAAGTCGCCTCGCCGCCGAAGACATCGGACACCGTTAACACCAAGCGCATGGAGTTCTCCGGTGAAAAGTCACTCGCCGACAAAGTATAAGTGTTGCCGCGTACGCCGGTAATGTCGGCAAACTTGCCTTCGTATCCCGACTGCCAGCGATATCCCGCTCCGACAATGCCGTTGACATCGGAAACACCGCCAATATTCGCCGATACAACATCTCCCACAACATAAGCGGTCGCCTCCAACACCGGCAAACCCAAAGGCAGTCTGTCAACATGGGAAGCCATCGCCGAAAATGACTGTGTATGACCTCCCAAATCAGTGTGCAACACCGACACGCGCAATCGCGGAGAGTTAACAACGCCGGCGAAATGAC
>JAWONR010000225.1:0-2300 GCA_033865115.1 Candidatus Persebacter sydneyensis
AGCGCGCAAAGCGCGGGAGAGGAAAAAACCATGAGTGAAGCGGAACAATATTATCAAAAAGGGAGTCTGCCAAAAGCGACCAAGGATATTCCACGGCCGACGGACACGCCGGAGATGTGCGTCACGATGACGGATGTCAACAAATGGTACGGCAAATTTCATGTCCTGCGCGATATTAATTTGTCGGTTTGCACCGGCGAGCGGATTGTGATTTGCGGTCCGTCGGGCAGCGGCAAAAGCACGATGATTCGCTGTCTTAACCGGCTGGAGGAACATCAACAGGGCACGATTATCATTAACGGCACTGAACTTAACGACGACATTAAACGGATAGATGAAATTCGCCGCGAAGTGGGGATGGTGTTTCAGCATTTTAATTTGTTTCCGCATTTGACGATTTTACAAAACCTGACACTGGCGCCGATTTGGGTTCGCAAGATTCCCAAAAAAGAGGCGGAGGAAACGGCGATGCATTATCTGGAGCGGGTAAAGATACCCGAACAAGCCGACAAATATCCGGGTCAGCTTTCCGGCGGACAACAACAACGCGTGGCGATAGCCCGCTCGCTTTGCATGAAACCGAAAATCATGCTGTTTGACGAACCGACTTCGGCGCTGGATCCGGAAATGATTAAAGAAGTGCTGGATGTGATGATTGAGCTGGCGCAGGAGGGCATGACCATGTTGTGCGTGACGCATGAAATGGGTTTTGCGCGCACCGTGGCAAACCGCGTGATTTTTATGGACGCGGGGCAAATTGTTGAACAAAACGAGCCGGAGGAATTCTTCAACAATCCGAAAAACGAGCGCACTCAATTGTTCTTAAGCCAGATTTTGTCGCACTGATGTCTGCTCCTCCCCGCATTTTGGTGCATGACCGCGAAGACAATGTCGGCGTGGTGGTGGTGGAAGATCTGCGCGCCGGCGAAGACGCATTATGCGCGGTGACGGCGGATGACTCCGCTTTTTCATTGAAGACATTGGACGATGTGCCGCTGGGACACAAAGTCGCGCTCGTGGATTTGAAAAGCGGCGAAGCGGCTTGTAAATACGGCGAAAACATCGGCGTAATGACCAAAGACGCCAAAAAAGGCGCTCATGTTCATGTCCATAATTTAAAGACCAGTCGCTGGTAGGGGAAAACAAATGACAAAGACTTTTTGGGGTTATCGGCGTGAAAACGGACGAGTCGGCGTGCGCAATCATGTGGCGGTGTTGCCGGTGGACGACATTTCCAACGCCGCATGTGAAGCAGTGGCGGCGCAGGTTTATGGAACACTGCCGTTGCCGCATGCCTACGGACGTTTACAGTTTGGCGAGGATTTGGATTTACACTTTCGCACAATTATCGGCGCGGGTTCCAATCCCAACATTGCGGCATGTGTGGTTATCGGCATTGAACCGGGATGGACGGCGCGTGTTGCAGACGGTGTTGCCGCCACCGGCAAACCGGTCGCCGCTTTTTCCATAGAACAACGGGGAGACATTGGCACCGCCGCCGCCGCAGTTCGCAGTGCGCGTGATTTTGTTTCAGCGGCAAGCGGACAAATGCGGGAAGAATGTGATATTGGTGAATTGTGGGTGTCCACCAAATGCGGAGAATCCGACCCCACCACCGGACTGGCGTCTTGTCCCGCCGTGGGTGATATGTATGACAAATTGTTGCCGCGCGGGATTTACGGTGTTTTTGGCGAGACATCGGAATTGACCGGCGCCGAACATTTGTGTCGAGCACGCGCCGCAAACGACGAAGCGGGTGAGAAATTCATGAGTATATTTGACGCTTATCAACGCGATGTGATTGAAGCGCATAAAACTTCGGACTTGTCGGAGTCACAACCGACAAAGGGCAATATTGAAGGCGGACTGACGACCATTGAAGAAAAGGCGCTGGGTAATTTGCAAAAAATCGGCAAAACTTCGCGCTATATTGACGCGCTGGGACCGGCGGAAGCGCCGGAAAAAGGACCGGGATTGTATTTTATGGACACTTCCTCCGCCGCCGCGGAGTGTGTGACATTAATGGCGGCGGCGGGTTATGTTGTTCACACTTTTCCCACCGGACAGGGCAACGTGGTGGGCAATCCGATTGTGCCGGTGGTTAAAATTACCGCCAACCCGCGCACTGTTCGCACGATGAGTGAACATATTGATGTTGATGTCTCCGCCGTGTTGCGTAGGGAGATGACACCGGATGCCGCGGGTGATTTGTTAATAGACTCGGTAATTGACACCGCCAACGGCAAACTCACCGCCGCCGAAATTTTGCGTCATCGTGAATTTGTCATGACCAAACTATA
>JAWONR010000226.1:0-2056 GCA_033865115.1 Candidatus Persebacter sydneyensis
AAAAGAGATAAAATTCGGAAAAAATTACAAAATTCGCTTAAAAAACTCAAAAAATAAGAAAAATAAGCGTTAAAAGCGCCGTTTTCGCGGAGCGCGGGGAGTTTTGTTTTTTCAGTTGGGATTTGGTATCATCATGTGAACCGCCCATCTTTGTGGGCTGAGGAGACAACCTAATGAAAACCTTCTACACCACTATTTTGTCTATCGCGCTTATCGCGTCTCCGCAGTTGGCGGCAGCCGAGTCGGAGTCATGTCAAAAGCCTCGGTTTTCCAATGTCGGATGGACGGACACCGTTGCAACAACTTCTACCGCAATGGCGATTTTGTCGGCGATTGGATATGAGCCGATGGAAATTAATCTTTCCATTCCGATCACCTACGCCTCTATGAAAAACGGAGACATTGACATTTATCTCGCCGACTGGGAGCCGAGTATGCAAAATGATCGCGCCCCATATGTGAATGCCGGCGATGTCGAAGTATTGACGCCGGCGGCGATTACCGGGGCGAAATACACTATCGCCGTGCCGAAATATGTCGCCGATGCGGGAGTGCGCGATTTTGCGGACATTGCCGCCCATGCCGACAAGTTTGACCGCAAGTTTTACGGCTTGGAGCCGGGAGATTCGGGCGGCGGATTGATTTTGGATATGATTGCCAAGAATGAATTCGGACTCGGTGAATTTGAACTCGTTGAATCCAGCGAACAGGGCATGCTTTCCCATGTCAATCGGTCGGTCAAACGCGACCAATGGGTGGCGTTTCTGGCGTGGGAGCCGCATCCGATGAATCTGGAGTATGACCTTGTCTATCTTACCGGCGGCGACGATTATTTTGGTCCCAACTTTGGCGGCGCGGAGATTTTTATCAATGTGCGGCGGGACTATACGAAGGAATGCGAAAATGTCGGCGTGCTTCTAAACAATCTTAAATTTTCTCTCACGATGATGAACGAAGTAATGGGAGGAATTCTCGAGGGCGAGGTGGAGCCGGAACAAGTCGCCATTGCGTGGATGAAAAAGAATCCGGCGGTTGTGGATAAGTGGCTTGCGGGCGTTTCCACATTTGACGGCAAAGACGGACGGGCGGCATTTCGCAACTTTTACGGCTTTTGAGCTTCGGGCGAATTGACAATGCAAACTGAAGCGTTTGTTTTGCGCGAAGCCGGCGTTGCAATGCGGGTGGAAACCGTCTTTTTGGAAGACCCTCGCCCCGGCGAAGTTTTGGTGTCCATTGTCGCCACCGGATTGTGTCGCACCGACTTGCATGCCATTGAAGGGAATGACAACACTCCCAAACCGATTGTGATGGGACATGAAGCCGTCGCCGTCGTGGAGAAAAAAGGGGACGGTGTGGACAACCTCGACATCGGCGAGCGCGTGGTGTTGTCATGGATACCGGAATGTCGTGCTTGTCGCCCCTGTTTGCGCGGAAATCCCGCGTTATGCAAAGTCGCCGACAATTGTTTTCTTACCGGTGAATTGCCCGGCGGCGGAATGCGTCTGCGGGATAAAGATGGAAAACCGATTTATCATTATTCCAGCGTTGCGTCTTTTGCCCGTCATGCGGTTGTTCCCGCGCGCGGATGCATTTCCTTGGGGAATGAATCCATTGCCAGCGAATCCGCCGCCGCCATCGGTTGCGCCGCAATGACCGGAATCGGCGCGGCGATTAATACCGCCCAAATTCGTTTGGATGATTCTGTTGTTGTTTTTGGTGTGGGCGGAATTGGATTGAATGTATTGCAGGGCGCGCGTCTTGCCGGCGCCTCGGTAATTATCGGCGTGGATATGAATCCCAACAAGAGGGAAATTGCGCACAAGTTTGGCGCGACTCATTTTATTGACGGCGGACAACAGAATGTTTCACAAGAAATAGCCGCGATTTGCGGGGACGGCGCGGATGTCGCTTTTGACGCGCTTGGGAATCCCGCTGTTATTAAAAGCGCCTTTGATGCTGTTTGTTCCGGCGGACAAGTGATTTGTGTTGGCATTTCCAATGCGGGAGCGGAACTTTGTCTGCCCGCCGATGAGATGGTATGCACGGGAAAAACCGT
>JAWONR010000227.1:0-2105 GCA_033865115.1 Candidatus Persebacter sydneyensis
AGAGCAAATCAAGGCAAAAGCCGAACAAACCGCAAACTCATCAAACCGCAAACTTCTAATATTTACCACCTACAAAGACACCGCAAAATATCTTTACGAAAACCTGCACGAATTCTCCGCCGGGCATAACATACACGCCGCCATGGTATCCGGTGGCGACTGCAAATCAACAGTATGCCGCGCCGACTATAACGCCATTCTCAATGCGTTTTCGCCGCGCGCGCGCAACTACAATTTCACCGGCAAAGAAAAACCTGTCGACTTGCTAATCGCCACTGACTGCGTTTCCGAAGGACAAAATCTCCAAGATTGCGACACCGTCCTCAACTATGACATTCATTGGAATCCCGTCCGTCTTATTCAGCGTTTCGGGCGCATTTACCGTCTCGGCAGCAAAAACAAAACGGTGAACATGATCAACTATTGGCCGACAAAAGACATCGCCGATTATCTAAAATTGGAAAGCCGCGTCCGCGCCCGCATGGCACTGGTGGAAACCGCCACCGGCGACAGTGACAACTTGGGACACTACGATGAAAACCAAGATGACACTCCGGAGAAGAAAAAAGAGCCCAATCTTTTTGACGACATGTTGAAAAAAATAACGAGTGAAAATGCCGACTTTGATGAATTAGAGGAAACCGCCGACATTAACATGGCGGATCTCACCATGGATTATTTTTTCAACCAACTTTTGCGCCATATTCAAGATAAACGCCGTGAATTAGAAGACACTCCACCCGGCGTTTATGCTGTTGCCAATGCTGACCGTCCCAAACCCGCCGCCGCGTCCGGCGCCATTTTCTTTTTTCGTCAAACCGAAGATGGAAACAATTCTCCAACCCGTCGTTTTTATTTGGTTTATGCCGGACAAAATGGTGTTTTACATGGCTATGTCCATATTCGCAAAATTTTACAACTGTTTGAATCTCTCGCACTCGGCGAAACCGAATACTTGCAAGAACTCGCCGATGAATTCGTACGCGACATGGCAACCGACGAAGGTAAAAAGCCTTACGACGATATGCTCCGCTCCGCCATTGACGACGTCCGCGATGAATTTGACAATCTTGACATTGACCAACTCCAAAAACGCGATGGGCGACTCACGCCTGAACCTCAAAAACCGGTAGCGGAAAAGCTGGAACTCATCACATGGCTTGTTATAAAATCACAAACACCCGTCACGACTTCAAAAAGCAACATTCTCACTTCTCCTCCCCAAAAACATAAAAAACCAGCACAACCCTCGCTCAACGTTTCTAAAAAATCATGACTGACGACACTCGTCTCAAGGATATTAAAGCCGCGCTCGTTGAATGTGCGGACAGCAACGACTTTCCAAAAGCGGTGAAAGCACTCCTCAATACACTCGGCTATCGCAGCTCGCTTACCCCCAAATTCTCCGGTAATCTGGAAGAGTTTATCCGCAAATACAAAAAAACACCAAAATTCAAAATCAAAGACGACAATTTACCGCTAAAAGCCGCAGAAGCCGTCAGCGTCATTTTTCAATACGGAGAAGACGAACTCGCGGAAACGGATAACTTGTTTACCGAATCCGAAATCAAACCCCAATATCCAAGTTTTTTATTTATAAGTGTGGAACTCGCCAAACAAAAATCCAAACAACGCGCACGCGGTGACTATGTTAAAATTGCCCGTGAAATTAATAAATGCTTTGCCATACCGGCTGTCGTGTTGCTCCGTGAAAACAAATATATGACCATGGGCTTTTTTGACCTCCGTCCCAACATGGTCCAGACCAACCGCAACGTGCTAGAAAAAGTATCTCTGTTGTACGGCATTAACTGCAAAAATCCACACCGTGGACATTTGGATATTTTGGCGGAACTTTCACTCGCCGAACGCATTTCCTGGATTCGCAAGGAACGCAAGCCAGAAAATTTTGACGGATTTCGCGCGGCTTGGTTGGATGTGCTTAATGTGGATATTCTCAACAAACGGTTTTATCACGAACTATTCGGATGGTTTAACCTCGCTGGAGATGTCATTAAACTTCCCGGAAAACTGCGCTCCAAAAGTGAAGAATGGCGCATTCGCCTTATCACCCGCATGCTATTTATATGGTTCATCAAAGAAAA
>JAWONR010000228.1:0-2236 GCA_033865115.1 Candidatus Persebacter sydneyensis
TGCATTTCCTTTCAGCGGGCAAAAGCCCCCGCCCCGTCATTATACCCCGTTTTGCCTTAAATTTACGCCTCAATTGGGGCTCATGTGGTAAGATTACTGGCGCAATGGCGGAATATTCGGATTCTAACTTGTCAGAAACGGACACACGGGCGAAATTAATCACGCCCGCGTTGCACCGTTGCGGCTGGACTGAAGACATGATTCGCCGCGAAGAGACCGCCGGCGCGATTATTAAAACGAGCGGCGGCGCCCGTCGCGACAGTAGAAAACGAACGGATTATTTATTGCGCGTGAAAGTAAAAGACGGACTACAACCGGTTGCTATCGCACTCATAGAAGCCAAGCGAAGTGACCAGCCGCCCGGCGCGGGCATGACACAAGCCAAAAAATACGCCGCCCGTGTAAATGTTCCATTTGTATATTCTTCCAACGGACATCAATTTGTGGAATACGACGCGCTACGAGGAAAAGAAACCGACCCGCAACCTATGAATAAATTTCCAACACCGCAATCATTACAACAACGCTACGAAGAAGTAAAAGAATTTAAATTAACGGAAGAAGCGGCGCGCCCGATGTTGTCGCTATATCACGGAGGTGAGGCAGGACGCCGTTATTATCAAGATGCCGCCATTCGCGCCGCTTTGGAAAAAATCGCCTTATGCAAGAAAAACAAAAAGCCGGCTCGGATTTTACTCAATCTCGCCACCGGCGCGGGCAAAACTTACATTGCCGCACATTTACTCAAACGCATAGATGATGCCAAACAAATGAATCGGGCGTTGTTTTTGTGTGACCGGGATGCTTTGCGGACACAGGCATTGGAGCATCTTCAAAATCTTTTTGGCAACGATGCTGAAAAAGTGGAAATGATGTCAAACGGCGATAATCTGGCTCAAAACGCCCGTGTCCATGTTGCAACCTATCAAACTCTCGGCATTGACGGCAAAACCGATGAAGACGCCGTTTCTTTTGCGCGCAAACACTATCCCGACAATTATTTCAGTCATATCATCATTGATGAGTGTCATCGTTCTGCGTGGAATAGTTGGCGCGCCATATTAGACCGCAATCCCAATGCGATACATATCGGACTGACCGCAACGCCGCGCGGCGTTCAAAGCAGTGAAGAAGACAAACTCATCGCCAACAACAACTACGCCTATTTTGGCGACCCCGTATATTCTTACGGGCTTGCGCAGGGCGCCGAAGACGGTTATTTGGCGCTTTGTGAAATTGATAAAATCGCCGTGAATGTTGACCAAACTGGCATAGACATAGATGAAATCATGCGACATTCTCCCATCAATCACATTACCGGCGAGCCGCTGACACGCGAAGAATTACAGAAAATGTACGAAAAGCGGGATTTTGAAAACATTATCATGCTTCCCGGTCGGGTGCGCGCCATGTGCGAAGATTTATTAAACAAACTCACGGGCAAATACGGCAAACTTCCGCCGCGACACAAGACAATTATTTTTTGCGCCACCAGACGCCACGCACAAATGGTCGTACGCGAACTCAACAACATGTATACCGAGCGGCAAGGAGACGCCGGACACGCGTTTTTTGCCTTTGTTTGCATGTCGGGCGAAGGCGGTGAAGAACTGCCGAGTTTCCGAGCCGAAAACCGCAGTCATCATATCGCCGCCACCGTGGATTTGCTTTCCACCGGCGTGGACATTCCGCGAGTTGCCAACATTGTATTTTTCCGTTATCTAAAATCGCCTGTGTTGTTTTATCAAATGATAGGACGCGGCGCGCGCATTGACGAACCGACCGGCAAATTCGCTTTTACGGTGTACGATTACACCAACGCGACTGATTTGATGGACAAAGAGATATTCCCCGCGGTTGATTATTCCGGCGGGAGCGACACGGAAAAAACCGAACATACGCCGGCGCCGATTGCGGAAGTGGACGGCATTGCTGTTTATCTCGCCGACACCGGAAGTTATATTGTCATCCAAGACGAAAACGGCGAATTATTGCGATTGTCCGCCGAAGAATACAAAGCACGACTCTCCTCTCGTTTGTTGAAACATGTCGCTTCTACTGACGAGTTGCGGCGACTATGGGCGAATCCCAAGACGCGAGATGAACTGCTGACATTTTTACGTGGCGGACAAATCTCGCCCGAAATGCTGAGTGTGGTGCTTAATATGCGGGAATATGATGAATTTGATATTTTGGCATGGTGCGGCTACGGCGCGTTGCCGCGCACTCGCGCCGA
>JAWONR010000229.1:0-2137 GCA_033865115.1 Candidatus Persebacter sydneyensis
GATTCTTTTTTGGGTTCCGGCACCACCTCCGCCGTGGCACACAAAATGGGGCGGCGGTATATCGGCATAGAAATGGGCGAACACGCCAAAACACACTGCATCCCGCGTCTGCGAAAAGTCATTGACGGCGAAACGGACGGAATCTCCAAAGCCGAAAACTGGACGGGCGGCGGCGGTTTTTGTTTTATGACTTTGGGCGCGCCTATTTTTGACGACACCGGCGCTATTTTGCCAAATATAAAATTCGCCGAACTCGCCGCGCATGTCTGGTTTTATGCAACTAAAACTCCCCTGCCGCCACAAACCGACAAAACACCGTTTTTGGGCGTTTGCGACGACGTTGGTTACGTCCTGTTATACAACGACATTCTAAAAGACAAACACCCGCTCGGCGACAACATACTCACCAACGACACTTTGCGCATCATCCGTACCGCCGCCCCAAAAGATTTTTGCGGCAAACTTGTCGTATATGGCAGCGGTTGCCGTCTTTCGCCCCGTCGCATGACGTTTGAAAAAACGGAGTTTCGTCAAATCCCATATGACTGCAAACAGGAGAAATCATAATGCATTTTGACCTAAAACCCCATCAAAAGCGTGTAATAAACATCATAGAATCATTTTTTGCCGAATCCGCAGCGTCCGATGCCAAAACTGCCTTTGATAAAATCGCGCCCTGCCCGGACGAAAACGGCAACCAGACAAACCACTACGCCCGCCGTTATCAAGTGCCGGAAACTTTCGGCGAAGAACTAAAAGACCGCCCATATGTGTGTTTGCGCGTACCGACTGCGGGCGGCAAAACTTACATGGCGGCCTGCACTCTGCCCGTTTTGGAAAAATATCGCGCCGAACAACTCGCGCGCGAAGGTGAAACACCCATGCGCGCACCGGTGATATTATGGCTAACACCCAGCGACACCATTTGCAAACAAACCATAACAATGCTAAAAAACCCCGACCATCCATGTGGACAAGCGGTGCGCAACGCTTTTGGACACAAAATACGCATTTGCGACATTGATGATTTTGATATTCTGCCACCGCAAGATTTTGCAGACAACGGCGTGTTAATTGTTTCCACAGCGCAAATGTTTCGCATCCGCAAAACCTCCAAACCCGACGACGACGGCATGAATATAGCGACTCGAAGAGTATATGCACACAAGGAAGACTTTGACGCGCATTTCGAACATTTTTTGCCGCCCAATCCGCCGCCGGGCTTGGAATATCATAAAGACAGAAAGCCCAAACATTCTTTCATCAATTTGTTGCATTTGGCGCGCCCGGCGGTGGTGTGCGACGAAGCACATAATTTTGTCAGTGATTTGTCGCATCAAGTTTTGCGGCGCATAAACCCCGCCTGCGTTTTGGAATGGACGGCAACTCCGCGCGGAGACAAAGACGGCACTTTTAAGAACAATGTGCTCGCCACTGTTGGCGCGGATGAATTGAAAAATTCGGAAATGATTAAAATGCCGGTGCAAGTCGGCGAACATCAAGAAGGATGGGAATCGGCGGTGCAGGCGGCAAAAGATGAACGCGACAAACTTGCAAAAATTGCCGTCGAAAGCGGCGACTCCGTCCGCCCTATTGTACTGTACAAGGCAACCAATAAAAACGGCGAAGTGCCGCCGCAAAAACTTAAAGAACATTTAATCAATGCATGCGGCATCGCGGAAGATGAAATCGCCGTCCATACCGGCGAAGTCCGTGATTTGGAAAACATGGACTTGCTTTTACCTTCGTGCAAAATTAATCATGTCATTACCGTTGATGCATTGCGTGAGGGATGGGACTGCGCCTTTGTTTATGTATTGTGTTCCGTTGCGAATGTCAAAAGCGAAGGCGCCGCCGAACAACTTTTGGGGCGCGTCATGCGCATGCCCTTCGCGCAACGGCGTAACGCACCGGAACTCAATGCCGCCTATGCACACATGCCCGTGGAACACGCCTCCGCCGCGGTGGAAGTGTTGCGAAAAAATCTCGCGCTGGAACAAGGCTATGAAGAGGCGGAGACGCGGGAAATAGTTAAATCAATGTTTCACCAATCCAGCTTGCCGCTGGATGACATTGTCGTGCAAACCGAACACCCGCCGGATTTTTCCGGCTTGCCCGAGGAGTTAAAGAGAATTGT
>JAWONR010000230.1:0-2068 GCA_033865115.1 Candidatus Persebacter sydneyensis
ATACCGCAGATTCGTGATGCTATTTCACCGCTCACTCTCTTTGAAGTCAGGGCAATTAAGATTGATGAACGCATGTTTATTGCCGTTATTGTCGAGCCCTCCAAATCTCTGCCGGTTCGCTACAAGAAGCAGATTTATATCCGCTTGGGAGCATCAACTCGTGTTGCGGAGTTGGAAGATGAAAAAAAACTCCAAAGAAAGCATGAACAATTTGCAAAAGTTTCGGGTTTTTTTGACCAAATGTCTCCCGAATTTCCCCCTGACATGGGTGATTTGAATTGGAGGATAATTCAAGAGGAATATCTGCCTGCCGCCGTCTCTCAGAATATTCTGGACCAAAATAATCGCTCACGCGAAGAGCAATTGGCCTCTTTGCGGTTTTTAGATCCTGAGCATAAGCCTAATCACGCCGCTATTTTGTGTTTTCATCCAGACCCGCGGCGGTATATTCCCGGGGCGTATATCCAATTTCTCAAAATCAACGGCACTGACTTGTCGCATAAGGGAGCCGACCATGCGGAAATGAGCGGTTCTGTTTTTTATCAACTTCAGCAAATAACCGACAAAATAAAAGCGCATCTCTCGGCTTCATATGACATTGGCGAAGATGAGCGGGATAACAACGATTATCCATATTTCGCCATTTATCAGGCGATTTGTAATGCCGTCATGCATAGAAAGTATGACGGCACTAACGCCCCCGTTCGCTGTTATTGGTTTTCCGACCGTATTGAAATCCAAAGTCCGGGCGGTTGTTATGGAATAATTAGCAACGAGAGTTTTGGCATGGATAATTCAATGACAGACTATCGCAATCCGGTTTTGGCGGATGCCCTCAAACACATGAAGTTTGTGGAGAAATTTGGCGTCGGAATTCCAATAATCAAAAGCGCCATGTCCGATAACGGCAACCCGGCTCCAGTATTTGAGGCGAATGACAATTACGTATTAATCAAATTACCGCGGAAACAATCATGACAATTATCGGTTTTTTTAACAACAAAAACGGCATAGGCAAAACCTCGCTTGCTTATCATTTATCATGGATGTTTGCAGAATTGGGGCATTCCGTCGTAGCCGTTGATTTGGATCCGCAAGCGAATCTTAGCGCGATGTTCATGGATGAATCATCCCTGCAAAAAATATGGGATGGCGGCAATACTATATATGCAGGACTGAAGCCGCTGATGAAAGGCATAGGCGATATTGAGACACCGCAGACATGTAATTATGGCAGTCATGATGCCAACTTGGCATTAATCGTCGGTGATATGCAATTGTCAAGCGCGAATGATGAATTATCAACACAATGGCTGCACTGTTCAAGTAGTCGCAAAGATTTAGCGGAACGCGCGTTTCGAATAGAAAGCGCGTTTTTTCGTATTATTCAAAATGTATGTGAGACACAAGATGCCAAATATGCTTTGGTGGATGTGGGACCCAATTTGGATGCGATTAACCGCGCCGCATTGTTGGCATGCGATTACATTATCACCCCTCTTAGCCCCGATTTGTTCTCATGGCAGGGGCTGCGAAATATGGACTCCTTAACGACATGGCGGAAAGATTGGGAAAAACACAAAGCGCATTATGATGAAACGGTTAAGGATGAACATTCTGTGGTTTCCTTGCCGAACGGTGACTTGAAAATGCTCGGTTATGTTCCCATGCGTTTTACCATTCATGCAGCCAAACCAGTTAAATCATATCAGAAATGGCTTTCTCGCATGCCAAAGGCATTTGCCGAATTGCAAAAATCGGAAATTCCAAAAACCATGGAAGAAGACCCGTATTTTTTGGGCATGTTAAAAGATTATCATACACTCATGCCCATGGCGCAGGAACATAAGAAGCCTATGTTTGATTTAACTCCGGCGGATGGCGCATTCGGGGCGAATTATACGCATGCACAACACTGCCGGGAAAATTTTGAAGAGTTGGCGAAAAAGATTATTAATAAAATTGATAACGCCTGACAATTCAGTAAAACGAGCGGAGACCAACTCCGCAAACAAGCGATGAAAACCAATTCCAAAGACGGGAATTAATAAACCGGTTCCACCTTCCC
>JAWONR010000231.1:0-2055 GCA_033865115.1 Candidatus Persebacter sydneyensis
ATAAAAATCATTCTTGGATTTCACTTGTAAACTTCATTCTTGAGTTTCACTTATCAACTCCATCCGCCTTTCACCGGGTTTCGCCAACGTGAACGAGACATCACCAACAACGGAAGTGTCGAAAACAACGCCAAAGTAAATGCAATCCCGCCCGGCGTTATGTCCATCGCCGCGCCTGTCAAAATCGGACCACATAACGCTCCGGCTCCATAAGAAAATCCAAACAATGCATTTGCCGCCGCCAAACTGTGGGTCGGAAACACCCGTGCCGCCTGTGCCAAACCAAGAGGATAAACCGCCATCAAACATCCGCCCCAAATGCCAATCAATATAAACCTTAACACCATTCCCTCGCCCTCCGCCGCAAGATATGGCAACGCCAATGCCCCCGCTATACCCAATATCGCCGCAAATGCCAACATTCTTAATGAATTAAACCTGTCCGCCGCCACTCCAATTAAAGGCTGCATTAAGAGTGTCCCAATGCTAAACACCATTAAGAATCCAACCGCGGCGTCAGTGTTAAATCCTATCTTTCGAGCGTAAACCGGCAACAAGTCATAAACCGACATCTCCGCCGCGCCTAATGCAAACGCACAGGCAAAAGGCAACGGTGCATATTTCGCCATGCGAAAGAATCTTCCTCCCGGTTCTACCGGTACCGTCTTTATCTTTGCCATTGAAACAACTCCCGCCGCGGCAATCGCAAGTCCCGCCGCAATTATAAACGGCGCCCAGCCGTCAATGCCCGTAAAACGAAGAATCACCGGTCCCGCGGCGAATCCAAATGAAAAACCGGTTGTGTAAACTCCCAATAACAATCCCCGACGGGACGGCGGCGCAAGAGTCACTATCACTGTCTCCGCTATTACAAAAATTAATCCAACCGCCGAAGATGCAATCGCGTAAATGACAAACCACGCCGTTAATGAATGTTCAAAAGGCTTGTAAGACAAGTCCGCAACCGCTATTATTAATAACAACCCGCATAACGCACGTTTGGCTCCGACTCTGCGAACAAGCTTCGGCGCAAAAGGCGCCGCCGCCATCGCAGTCAGTCCCAATATCGCGCCAAACAATCCAATCAATGTTGATGATTCGCCTCGTGCCTCCAAGTTCAAAGTCAACACCGGCAGGATTAAAGAACCTACCGTGGCAAAAATGGTGATACACACCATCGCGGCGGCCAACGCCCACTTGTCAGCGGACGTCATGTCTTAACGCGCATAAACTTTCGTTTGCCCGCTCGTATAACCGTCTCCTGACCCGCCGGGAGTTTCATCTCTTCATCTTCAACAACAACTCCGTCAAGTTTTACCGCCTTTTGGGAAATTAAACGCCGTGCGTTGGAAGATGATGGTGACAAATCCACAAGTTTCAATACATAAAACAACGGCGGCGAAAAACCGTCTTTAACATGCTCGCGTAAATCATATTCGGGAATGTCCTCCGGTGTTTCACCGCGCGCAAATGTGCCGGCAAACTGCTCCGCCGCTTTTGTCGCTTCTTCTTTGCCGCAAAAACGAGCTGTTAACTCATGCGCCAACTCTTTCTTAAACATTAATGGATTTTCACCGGACTCTGCGGCTTTTTGCATCTCACTAATTTCATTAATGCTTTTGGCGGAGAGTAACTCATAATAACGCCACATTAATGAATCCGCAATTGACATTGTTTTGCCGTAAATCTCATTTGCCGGTTCATCAACACCAATATGATTGCCATAAGTTTTTGACATTTTGCGAACGCCGTCTGTGCCCTCCAAAATCGGCAAAGTCATCGCACATTGCGCCTCTTCACCTCGTTGTTTTTGTAATTCACGTCCGACAAGCAGATTAAACTTTTGGTCTGTGCCGCCCAACTCAACATCGGCTCCCAAGGCGACGGAGTCATAACCCTGTGCCAGCGGATATAGAAACTCATGAATTGCTATTGGTTTTTGTGCACCATAACGTTTGGAAAAATCATCTCGTTCCAACATTCTTGCAACTGTGTGATTGGACGCCAAACGAACCATGTCCGCGGCGTTCATCTTGGAAAACCATTCGGAGTTGT
>JAWONR010000232.1:0-2244 GCA_033865115.1 Candidatus Persebacter sydneyensis
CTTCTTTCTCTTTCGCCGCAGTCTTTTCTCCCTCCAGCGCGGAGTCACTTGCCGCCGCAACAGCGGCCTGCATCTCATCCTGTAAAAAGTCGATAGGCGAGGCGGCGGTTGTTGATATCTTCACCGGAGCGGCTCCGCCTTCCAACAACATCGGCTCTATCGGATACAATCCCTTTGCTATCTCTCGAAGCGCTATGACCACATAACGGTCATCGCCTTCGGCAACTCGGGCGTCTCCGCGCCGAAGAATCTGCTGCGCGCGCAGGGCCGTGTGGTAGGCCAAACTAAAATGATTCGGACAATTTTCCACGCAATCGTCAGTCGTTGTTCTGGACATGAGCTTCTCCTTTTGTAATAATCGCGCGGATTTTCGACACCGCGCGCTCTAAATCATCGTTAATTATAACATGGTCATACTCATCTGCGCGCGCAAGCTCCGATTCCGCCGATGCCAGACGGCGTTTTATCACCTCCGCCGAGTCCTTCGCGCGAGAAACTATCCGCTCTGTCAGATGCTCCAATGAAGGAGGGCGGATGAATATCAATACCGCCTCCGGCATCTGTTTCTTTACCGCTCGGGCGCCTTGGATGTCGACTTCCAACAGAATGTTTTTGTTTTGAGACAAATGACGAAATACCCATTCTTTGGATGTCCCATAATAATAACCATAAACCTCCGCCCACTCCAAAAACGCTCCCTGGTCGCGCATGTTGAGGAACTCTTCCTTGCTGACGAAGAAATACTGGACGCCGTGTTTCTCGCCCTCGCGAGCCGGGCGGGTCGTGCTGGAGATCGAAACTCGTACAACGCCTTCCTCCGCCAGGCGGGAGTTAATAGTCGTTTTCCCCGTGCCTGAGGGAGCGGATGTGACAAAAAGACGTCCGCCTCCGGGGGAGAGAGTATTGGGGGATTCATCGGGCATGCAAGCGGGATTATATCACAAAATACGGAAATTAGCGATTATTGCGGAGATTAACGGTTATAATAACGGCATGAAAATCAACTTACTCCGATGTCTGGTCGCGATGGGCGACAACAACATGCAGGTCTCGGCGGCGGCTCGCGAGTTGCGAATGCTCCAGCCTTCGGTCAGCAAAAACCTGATAGAGCTCGAAAAAGTCATGGGACCGATGTTTGTCCGGCGCGGGAGGCGGTTTATCAGCATGACTCCGCTGGGACGGGAAACACTGGCGGAGGCTCGAGACATCCTGGTGAAATGCGACAATTTGAACTCTTTACGCCGGAGACACAACGCAGGAGGCGGGGATATTCGCATTGGCACGACTCATGTTCAGGCTCGTTATATCCTGCCGGTGACAGTCCAGCGTTATATGAGCGAGTTTTCAGAGGCGAATATTCAGATATTCCAGAACACACCGGCGAATTTGGCGAAAATGCTGGAGAACAACCAGGTGGATTTGATGATATGCACGGAGTCAATGGACCATCATCCGCGTTTGCACTCTGTCGATGCATATTGGTGGAATCGCAGTGTGATTATGCCTCGAGACCATCCTTTGGCATCAGGAAAAGCGCCTATAACATTGAAAAAGCTGGCAGGATGGCCTCTGGTGACGTATGTGAGAGGCTTCACCGGACGGGCATCTTGTGACGCGGCATTCCGCCGAGCGGCGATAAAGACGAATATTACGGTTGCGGCGGCGGATTCGGACATAATTAAGACGTATGTCCGAATGGGGATTGGAGTCGGGATAATCGCGGCGATTTCGTACGAACCGGAGGCGGATAAAGATTTGGAGTTCAAGCCGGCGGGTCATATTTTCCCGGATATGTGTACTCGAATAGCGCATTTAAAAGACAAAATGTTAACAGATGGAATGACTCGATTTATCACTATTTTTTGCGAACATACCGAGGAACTCAAGGAGCGTTTGGGAGCGTCTAAATAACCTCAAAATAACCGCAATAATCTCAACTTTCTCTCAATAATTGGTGGAAGTTATCATCAATTCTCGCTGAAATTTGGCAATAATGGACATTGGTAAAAAGGGCGTAAAAACATATATTTACTGCCTTTTCGCGGGGGATTGAGTTATAATAAAACTTCGCATAATAAATATTATGTAAAATAATGAATTGTGGTTTTTGGGGAGGTGGTTTTCAGGTGAAATTTCATCGATTTTGGTTGATGACTGGCGGCGTGATTTTGGGGGTTTTCAGGTTGGACTCTGGCTCCGTATTTCTGACTTTCGTCTCTAAGACCATCTCTAACATGTCGCGGT
>JAWONR010000233.1:0-1168 GCA_033865115.1 Candidatus Persebacter sydneyensis
CCCGCCAGGACATGCACACATGTCATTGGCGGTTTCAGTTTGTCCCATCGGACATGCGCATTCGTCTCCCGCCGCGTTTTGCACCTTGTCGCCCGGACAGGCCAACGCCGGTCTGGCGCACATGCCGTCGGCGTTTTCAACCAACCCGTCCGGACATTCGCATGTGCGACTGTCCACGTTCGCCGCCTTGCCGCCCGTGCATACAACGCATGAACTGCCGTTCTGAATCTGTCCGACGGGACATGCACATATCCCGCCCGACACTTCAATGAATCCGGCGGGACATGAACAAACACCCGACACTTCAATTGTGTCGCCCGCACATTCGCAGGCGGTTTGTGATGAGTTTGCCACTTTGCCGCCCGTGCATGTTTCGCATGTGTCGCCGACCTCAATCTGTCCGACGGGACATTCACACATGCTGCCTTCCGCCGGGGTTTTGCCCACCGGACAAATACACATGTCCGCCGATGAGTTCGGACTTGTATCACCGAAACATGTCTCACACAGGCCGCCTCTTTTAATTTCACCGTCCTGACAGACACATCTGTCCTCTCCGATGTCGTTTTGTCCGTCCGGACAAACACATTCATCTCCCGCCGAGTTTTGCACTTTGTCGCCCGTACAGGTCACACCCGGGTTGGTGCAGATATTTTCGGCGTTCTTAACCAACGCACCCGGACATTCACATGTGTCGTTTGCGGCCTCGTTTTGTCCGCCCGGACAAACGCATGCATCTGCCGCCTGATTGACAACCCTGTCGCCGGGGCATGAGCGACATGCATCGCCGTTTGGAATTTGTCCGTCCGGACATTCGCATGCGTTGTTTGCGGCTTCGACTTTGCCGCCCGAACAAACGCATGCATCCCCCGTTGAGTTTTGCACTCTTTCACCCGTACAATTGGTTGTTTCCATGGCGCAAACACCGTCCACATTCACGACATGTCCGCCCGGACAGTCACAGGCGGTTTGTGATGCATTTGCCGATTCACCCTCCCGGCATGCCCCGCATCTCGCCCCGCCCGAGCTGACCGTGCCGGGGGGACATGCCTGACATTCAATAACACCGCCGCTTGCAAATGCCCGGAGCGGCCCGGTGCCGTCGTCACAAACACAGATGGAATCGGCGTTTAGCTTTTGTCCGACACGACAGGTGCATCCGTCCCCC
>JAWONR010000233.1:1178-2042 GCA_033865115.1 Candidatus Persebacter sydneyensis
TGAACATGCCGCGCATTCAGTGCCGTTATAAAAGCCGTCCGTACATCTGCACAAGCCGTCCGCATTTGGAGATTGTCCGTCCGGACATCCGCACATGCCGTCATCGTTCGGCGTTTGATCGCCCGGACAGTTGCATGCCGTGTTGCCGTTTGTCGGCACCGAGTCATCCGGACATGCCGCGCATGCCGCACCGCCCGTACTGAACTCATTGCCGGTGCATGGCTCGCAGCCGTCCCCGGCGGCGTTGGCCTCCTGTCCGTCCGGACATGCCCGGCATCCGGCATTATTAACGCCCGGAACTTGAACGCCCGGACAACCCGCGCATGCCGCACCGTCCATGCTCGCTTCATTCCCGGTGCATGGCCGGCAGCCGTCTTTGGCGGCGTTTAGCTCCTGTCCGTCCGGACATGGCACGCATCCCGTGTTGTCGGCGTTTGGTATTTCAACGCCCGAACATTGCGCGCAGTCATTCCCCGACCCGCTAAATTCATTGTCATCGCATGACTGACATGAAAGAATCACGTTGGCGGAAACAAGACCCGGTTCAAACCCCGCCGGACAAACGCACCGGGCGCTGTCACTTAATATCTGCCCGTCACGACAAACACATGCATCGTGCGTTGTATTGGGTATTGTGCTTACACCGCATGCCCTGCATGCCGCACCGCCGGTGCTGAACTCACCGCCAACGCACAACTCGCACCCGTCCCCGGCGGTGTTTGGCCCCTGTCCGTCAGGACATGACATGCATCCCGTGTTGTCGGCGTTGGGTATTTGAGCGCCGGGACATGCCGCACATGCCGCACCGCCCGCACTGAACTCATTGCCGGTGCATGGCTCGCACCCGTCTTTCGCGGTGTTGGG
>JAWONR010000234.1:0-2244 GCA_033865115.1 Candidatus Persebacter sydneyensis
GGCGGAATGTCACTCACCGGCTCGCCGTGAATGAAGATCTCGCCGGAGGTCATGGACTCAAAACCCGCCAGCATCATTAAACTTGTCGTCTTGCCCGAGCCGGACGGTCCAAGCATGGTGAGAAACTCACCTTCTTTGATGTCCAAGTTTAAACGTTTGACGACCAGTGATTCGCCGTCATATGACTTTTGAATGTCACGGAATACAACATGAAATTTTTCGCTCATCGCGTTTTCCTCCTCTTTCACGCCCATATTAGCACACAAAACACCGTTTTTACAAATCATTTTTGGACAAATCACCATTTTTTGCGCGCTCAATTGTGCTATACTCGCCTAATTATGACAGAACCTACACCACAAAAATTTAGGGCGCTGGTCGCCCGTACCGAAGACGGAAAAGTCTCCGCCACTGTTGAAGATGCCGATGATTCACTGCTCGCCGAAGGCGATGCCGTTGTCCGAGTTCGCTGGTCGGGCGTGAATTACAAAGACGCTTTGGCGGTCACCGGAAAAGGCAAGATTTTACGCGCTTCTCCCATTATTCCCGGCGTGGATTATGCCGGTGAAATCACCGAAGATGTCGGTAATTTCCGCGCCGGTGATGTTGTTGCGCTCACCGGCAAGAGTGTCGGTGAACAACACAGCGGCGGTTTTGCCCAATTTGCGCGTATTTCCGCTGATTGGCTGACAAAACTTCCCGCGAATATTAACGCCCGGCAGGCAATGACATGCGGCACCGCCGGAGTCACTGCGGCATTGTGTGTTCTTGCTCTGCGTGACAGCGGACATGTTAAAGAAGGCGGAGTTGTCGCCGTCAGTGGCGCATCGGGCGGTGTTGGGAGTTTTGCGATTCGGTTATTGGCGAAACTGGGTTATAAACCGACCGCCATAAGTCGTCCCGCCGCCGCGGAGTATCTCACTCAAATAGGCGCCGCGGAAGTCATCTCTCGCGAAGAGATGAGTGCTGATGCTCGTCCTTTGGAAAAAGCCAGATGGGACGGGGCGGTGGATACGGTTGGAGGTAGTATTCTCGCTCGTTTATTGGCGGAAACTCGTTATGGCGGCGTTGTTGCGGCTTGTGGACTCGCGGCGGATGTGAAACTGCCGACAACAGTCATGCCGTTTATTTTGCGCGGTGTCCGATTGGACGGCGTGGATTCAGTGATGATTCCCGATTCATTGCGCGCGCGCGCGTGGGCATTACTCGCCGACACTTTGGAAGACGCCGATTATACGGCGGTGGAGGCAGAGACCATCGGACTCGGCGGGATTGTGGATGCCGGACACAAAGTATTGGCGGGTGATTTTAACGGTCGGATTGTCGTCTCACCCGACTCGGAATAATGTCGACACCGTGGCGCGAATCGCCCTCAGGCGTTTGGTGTATTGATGTTTTTCATCCCTCTGAAGGGCAAACCTGTTGTTATTTGTTGGTGGAAAAAGACGCCGGCGCGATTATTGACTGCGGGGGAAAAAACGGCATTGGCGGGATAAAAGAGGCGGTTGTTGCCGCCGGTTTAAAGCCCGAAGACATTCAATGGATTATTCCAACACATGCTCATTTAGACCATGCGGCGGCGGCGGGGGAGTTAATGTCGTTTTTTCCCCGTGCGACTTTGGGCGGACACGAATCTACGGTGAAACATTTGTGCAATCCGCAAAAGCGACTTGTTCCCGCCGTGCGCGGGTTGTATGGCGAGCAGTTTTATAACTCGCAATATGGGGAATTATTGGCGGTGCCGGAATCACGCACGCGTTCGTTGTCGGAAGGCGACACAATTACGGTGGGGACGCGCAGTTTGGAGATTTTATATACTCCCGGACATGCCTGGCATCATATTAGTGTTTATGACCGCGAACGTGGGATGTTTTTTGCCGGTGATGCTTATGGCGTTTCTTTTGCCGATGTCCGCGCCGATAATGTTTTTATCCCGCCGGTGATGCCGCCGTCACAATTCAATCCCGATGCCGCTAAAACGACTCTGTCACGGTTGAAGAATATTGACGCCTCTTATGCGGCATTGGCGCATTTTGGCATTGTGGATAACGCGCCTGAATTTGCTGACTTCCAAATTAGCACGTTGGATGAGTGGGAATCAAAAGCCCGTTCTCTTGTCGGTGAGAATGACTTTCATTCACAGTTTACTCAATATTTGCGAGAGTGGTATAAAAAAGCGGCTCCCGGCGCGGATGAAAAAGTGTTTTTGCGCCGTCATGGCGGTGATATTCATCTAAACGCCTG
>JAWONR010000235.1:0-2332 GCA_033865115.1 Candidatus Persebacter sydneyensis
CACACGGTGTTGATAATCTCCGCGCCGATTTTCTCCAACACTTCGGCGGCGGCGTTTATTGTCCCGCCGGTTGCCATTAAGTCATCCATTAACACCACTCGCGAGCCGGAAGACAAAGCGGCGCGGGAGACATGCAGTGAATCTTCACCGTATTCCAACTGATAAGACGCAGAAACAGTGTCGCCCGGCAGTTTTCCCGGCTTTCGCAACGGCACAAACGGAAGTCCAAGATGATGAGCCGCCGCCGCCGCAAAGACAAATCCCCTCGCTTCAACACCGGCAATGGCATCGGCGTTGGGCGGGACAAAAACCGCCATTGCCGCCACTGCTCCGCGAAGTGCGTCGGCATTCCCCAATAACGGTGAAATGTCGCGAAACAACACTCCCGGACGCGGAAAGTCAGGCACCGCGCCGATATATGCCTTTAATTCGTCTTCATTCATGACGCGCACAACCGAATTAATGCCGCTTTGCGAATCGCCATGCCGTTGGTGACTTGCCGCAAAATAAGTGACTGTTTGCCGTCTGCAACGGTATCTGCAATTTCCACACCGCGATTAATTGGTCCGGGATGCATAATCACCGCCGATGGTTTCAACTTCGCCAAACGTTCTTCAGTCATGCCATAGTCGTCAAAATACGCCTGAGGTGAAGAATAAAAATCACCGCACAACCGCTCTCGTTGCGCGCGCAAAACCACCACCACATCCGCGTTTTCCAAACCGGAATCCATGTCGGCAAACACCGGCGCTTGAAACTCCTCTGTCAAAGACGGCGGACACAGTGCCGGCGGACCTATCAAACGAATGTTGCCGGCACCGAGAGTTCGAAAAATTTGTGCGTCCGAGCGGGCAACTCGTGAATGCAAAACATCACCGACAATGGCGACTGTCATGCCCGAAATGTCGCCGCCCGACACTTGTCGCAAAGTGTAGGCGTCTGTTAATCCCTGTGTCGGATGTGAACGACAACCGGCTCCGCCGTTAATGATTGGAATGTTGAATTCATCCGCCGCGCGCGCCGCCGCTTCTACGGCTTCCGGTTCCGAATGTCGGAGAGCGATTCCCGCCGCGCCCATTGCCGCAACCGTGCGGACAGTGTCGGGCATGGATTCGCCTTTTGTTTGTCCGGACATGGTGATTCTGTCCAAATTAACCACATCCGCCCCCATTTGTTTCGCCGTGGCTTCAAATGCGGTGCGAGTTCGTGTGCTGCTTTCAAAGAAAATATTGACAAACAATTGTCCGGCAAGAGGACGACCACAACCGTTTTTGGCAATGTCCTCCGCATCTGTGAGAATGTCCTCCACTGTTTGACGGGACATCCCGTCCAATGTGATTAAATGCCGTAAGCGCCCGTTTGGCGCGGTTTGTATGTCGTCTTGACGTTGGGCGGCTTGCAAGAGCTCAGCGCGAATATAAGCGTCCGGGCGGTGTCAGATTCATCTCTACCCGCTCCGGCGACACGGTTTTGCCTTCGCGCGCTATGGAGGCGACATACAATGACATAAACGCGATGATAAGAATCGTAATGAAAAAAATCAAGGCGCTTATTTTGGCTTCTTCAATTTGAGGGTGCTTGGACATATCCGTTCTCCTTAAGTGTCATGGTATCACATCTCGCCCGTTTTGGAAACCGCCGCCGTTTATGCCGCCAAATCCGCCTTTTGGGAGATTAAAACGCCCGCCGCCGCCGCTTTCCGTCTTATAATTGCCCTCGTGATGAACACTCCGCCCGCCACGCCGCCGGTGCTTGTCGCCGGATTGGGCAATCCGGGCGCAACATACGCCCAAACGCGACATAATGCCGGTTTTTGGCTAATTGACGCGCTCGCCGACAATTGGGGCATGACTTGGCGCGGAGAAAAGAAGTTCCACGGCGACATCACCGGCACCGAATGCCGACTGTTGCGCCCGATGACAATGATGAACAACAGCGGACGGGCAGTTGCCGCCGTGTGTAACTATTTTCGCATCCCCCCGCAACAAGTGTTGGTCGCGCATGATGAAGCTGATTTGCCGCCCGGTGAGGTCAAACTGAAATTCGGCGGCGGCAACGCCGGACACAACGGATTGGCGGACATCAGTCATGCATTGGGAAGCCGGGATTATTGGCGGTTAAGACTGGGCGTCGGTCGCGTGCCGGGCGATATCGCCAATTATGTCTTAGCCAATGCCCCGACATCCGAAAAACAAGCCGTTGATGACGCCATTAAACGTGTTTTGGAGTTGTGGCCGCATATCAACAACGGGGACTGGCAAACCGCCATGCAACTTTTGCACACCTCGGAAAAAGACAACGACTTGGGAAAAGACAACTCCCCGGAAAAAGA
>JAWONR010000236.1:0-2048 GCA_033865115.1 Candidatus Persebacter sydneyensis
GAACCGGAGATACCGCGTCCCAAGTGGAGTGACCGTTAATTCGCGGTGAATTTGCGCCCCCTTTCCGTTTGTTTGGAAAGGGGTGCGGTTGTTTGTTAATGTTTTCAAATTCGGAGATTGATGTGAAAAACAACGCGAAGATGCCGCAAATTTATACGGACTCGCCAGGGAGCGATAATTGACATGTCCGTAATTGACAATATTAATTTGTTAATCATCGCGCCATGGTTGGTGGGGCAGGCGGCGGTTAATGGTTTGGTCATCGGCTCGCTGTTTGCGCTGGCGGCGTATGGCATGGCGATGGTCTGGGGCGTGATGAAAATTATTAATGTCGCGCAGGGTGAATTTGTCATTTTGGGCGGTTATGTCGCGTTCTTTTTGTACCAAAACGGCGTACACCCGATATGGGGAGTGCCGGTCGCGGCGGTGCTGTTGTTTATTCTCGGATGGGCGCTGTATCGGGCGGTAATTTGGCGCATTGTGGAACGCGATTTGTTTATCTCCATTCTGGCGACTTTTGGCATAAGCATTATGATTCAACAATTGATGAATCTGGCGTTTACCGCCGATGTGCAGGTCGCGGACGCCGAGTGGGAAACCGCCTCGCTGTTTGACAACGCGCTGAGTGTGCCGCATGTCCGTTTTGTCGCTTTTATCGTCGCCGCCGTTGTTACCGTAGCGGCGGTGTTGTTTATCAATAAAAGTAAAATCGGACGCGCCATTCGTGCGACCGCCCAAAACGCCCGCGCCGCGAAAGTTTTGGGAGTCAACACCGACCGCGTGTATGCAATGACTTTTGCGATTAACGCCTCGTTGTGCGGTGTCGCCGGCGCACTGGCGGCGATGACTTTTACCATTCATCCCTATATTGGACTGCCCTATACGGTGCGTTCATTTATGATTGTCATTGTCGCCGGCATTGGTAATTTGCCGGGCGTTATTGTCGCCGCAATAGGACTGGGAACGGCGGAAGAATTGTCCGATTATATTTTTGGCGCGGAGTTTCGACTGGCGTTTGTTTTTTCACTGTTGGTTTTGATTTTGGTGTGGCGCAGTCGCCTTTTGGAAAAACACCGGCTGCATTTGGAGTAGGCGAAATGGGCTACAAAGTTTCCGAATTGCAGAAATTGCTTCCCAAAATGGGCCTGTCGCAAACCGACATTGCGGCGGAGCAGTCGCGCAACAAACACAGCAATAATCAAGAACGTGTTTTACGCGCACTGAGTTGGCTTCGCGCCGCCGAAAAAAACGACAACGTTGACATGCGGTTAATATGCTCGCTTATTGCACTTAATGCCATGTATGCCGTGCCGACTTCCAAACGAGACAAGGCTGCATCGCCCGAAAAACAGGCGCATAATTCCGAGCAAAGCGCGACCGGGCAAAACACGGAAAAACAAAAGACCGATGAGTACGAGCTGATAAACAGTTTTATCGTCAAGGTGTTGAAATCCGACAAAAGCGACATTCTTATTTCGTTTCTGGCAAAAGACTACAGAGATGATGTGGAAGCAATTCTTTCCAACCAGTATCTTTCAATTCATTATTGGCGCTCGGGCGCGCCCGGTTTTTTCAACAAAAGACGCGGAAAAAAAGAGTGGTATAAACGGGACGGCGGCCATATTCAAAGAGTGGAAATGGATCTCCATGACGGAAAGCCGGAATATCCGTTGGAGCATGTGGTTCACAGGGTGAGGGTTTTGCGCAACCAGTTATTGCATGGAGAGGCGGGGTACGGTGATTATTACAACCGCGCGCAAGTTGCAATATGTGCGAAAGTCATGCTGCCGCTGTTGGGGCGAATGTTGTTTATTATGATTAATGCCATGATTAATCATCCCACTCGTTCGTGGGGAGTCGTGCCGTATCCGCCGCAGGGCGAAAAACCCAATGAGCGTACATTTTTGCCGATGACATTGCATGATTTGGATGACAAGTCCGGCGGCGCAAAAAAACATAAAGGCTTGCCGGCATGATTAAAAGAACTCACTTTGTGGAAAACATCGCCCTGATTGCGGCGGCGGTGGTGTTGCCGATTGTGGCGCCGG
>JAWONR010000237.1:0-2089 GCA_033865115.1 Candidatus Persebacter sydneyensis
ACGACTTATATTTATAGTATGAAACTCATGGATTTTGAGGGGCTGGGAAACGGACAACCGGTGTTGCGTGCGGTTGTGACGCATACCGATTTGTTGGGTTATGTGAGTACGTTTACGGCAACAATGACCCACACCGACCAATTGCCCTCGGGGAGGCCGGTGTTGAGAGTAGACGGTTATACGGTGAATGCGAACGTGACGGTGCTCCATTATCATTATGAACCACAAGGCATCCTTACCGTCGGCTATTTATGGCAGTCGGGGTCAGGGGATGAGTTTGAGAATATTGAAGGTGCGCGCGGCGACACTTATACATTGTCGGCGGATGATTTTGTGCCAGCGGATTCTTTACGATTATTGATAACAGTGTGGGACTTGTTTGGCGGTGTCGCAACGGTGACTTCGGATGTATCGGTGATTAACGAAGAGACGACCGGCGCAGTGTCGTTGTCGTTGGCGGGCGATGTTGCTCGGGTTGGAGGGAGGGTGTTGGCGGATGTTTCGGGGCTGTCCGACCGCAACGGCGGTGGCGTGTCGTCTTATACATGGGTTAGAGACGGCATCGAGTTGCCGACTTCGGGCGGTCGGCATGTGTTGAGTCAGGCTGATTTTCTTGCGGTGGCACAAGGCGCGTTTAGCGTGACGGTGGTGTATACCGATAGCTTGGGATTTGAACGGATATTACAGGCGACATTGATAGGTAACGCGGGGGGCACGGGTGATGTCGTGATAGACGGTGCGAAAAGTTTTGTGGAAGGCGGAGAATATACCGCGGTTGTGGACGGTATTGGCGATGAGAATGGAATAGGTGATTTTACCTATCAATGGGAGCGGAGTTTGGACGGCGGTAGAAATTATCAACCAATTACCGGTGCAACGGATTTGGTTTATACGATTGCGATTGGTGATTTTGCGGGCGCGAGGAATAATCTGGCGCAGTTGCGAGTGTCAGTGTTGCATATCGATGCGAAGGGCCATGAAGAGTCGTTTAAGGCGACAAGGACGCATGAGGATAGAGCCCCCGTGGGTTCGCCGGTGTTGTCGGCGGGCGGTTATACGGCGGGTGATGTTGTATCGGCGAATATTGACGGTGTGTCGGATGCGGATGGCATTACCATGATTGATTATCAATGGCAGTCTGGAAGCGGCGAAACGTTTGTCGATATTGGAGCTGACGGCGATACTTATACATTGTCGTTGGATGATTTTTCGCCGGAAGATTCGGTACGGTTGTTGTTGGAAGTTTCGGATATGTTTGGCGGCGTTGTAACGATAACTTCTTCGGAGTTATTGATTAATGAAGGCATAACCGGGGTGCCGGTGTTGTCGTTGGTTGATGGTGTTGTTCGGGTGGGAGCCACAGTGTCGTTGGATATTTCCAGATTGTCGGATCGCAACGGCGGGGGCGTGTCATGGTATAGGTGGTATAGAGGAAGACACCAAGCGACATCGTCGGGAACTAGACGGTGTCTGCCTCCTGAGGGACCACTGGCGCTGTGCCGCGACATAAATAGGATAGCGACACTTAGGGGCGATAATGCTGGATTGATCAATTCTTATGCGTTGATAGAGGACGATTTACAAGCGGTGGTGTCGGGAGAATTTCGCGTGAATATGGAGTATATTGATGGTTTGGAATTTGTGCAGACACTGACGGTTTTTTTGACGGGAGTCGAAGATGATCTGAGTACGGACGATGTGGTGATAACCGGGGCGGAGAGTTTTGTGGACGGCGGACGTTATACCGCGGATGTGAGCGGTATTAGTGATAAGAATGGAATAGGTGATTTTACCTATCAATGGGAGCGGAGTTTGGACGGCGGAGCGACTTATTCGTCTATTGCCGGTGCAACGAATTCGGTTTATGTGATAAAGGTTAGTGATTTTTCGGGGGCGGGGAATCATCCGTCACAGTTGCGCGTGTCAGTGTTGCATACTGATGCAGTGGGTTATGAGCAGACGTTTAAGGCGACAAGGACGCATATCAATAGAACGCTTACGGGTTCGCCGGTGTTGTCGGTGAATGGTTATACGGCGGGTGATGTTGTTTCGGCGAATGTTGACGGGGTCGCCGATGAAAACGGCATTA
>JAWONR010000238.1:0-2064 GCA_033865115.1 Candidatus Persebacter sydneyensis
CAAAGTCAGGGAATATGGGCGGGTTGGGAAATAAGCCTTGAAAGTAATTACATGAAACGGATAAAGAGTGATATAATTGTTATGCGATGTTCAGATTAGGAGAGTTATTTTGCGGCGCGGGCGGATTGGGACTGGGAGCCAAAACAGCCTCGGTAAAGGGCGCGCGAATTGACCATGTGTGGGCGACCGATGTTGACCGCAATTCTTGCGACACGTATAACGCCAACATCAAACCCGGTAAAATTTTCACTTCGGATATTCGCAAGTTGGATTTCAAGAAGTTACAGTCGGCGGGGGATATTGATGCGTTATCGTTCGGATTCCCATGCAATGATTTTAGTGTCGTAGGAAAGCAATCCGGAGTTTCCGGCAATTTTGGCGCGTTATACACATATTGTGTGAAGGCGGTGCGTTTTTTTCATCCCAAGTGGTTTTTTGCCGAAAATGTGGGCGGGCTGAGAAGTTCCGATGAAGGCAATACCTTGCGCGTTATTATGCGGGAGTTTGCCGACTGCGGTTACAACATGTATCCGCATTTGTACAGTTTTGACTTGTACGGCGTTCCGCAGCGCCGGCAAAGAATTATCATTGTGGGCATTCGCGAAGACATGGATGTTCATTTTAATGTGCCGTCTCCCGCGCCTTTTGGCGACATGAATATTTCCGCGCGACATGCGTTGAGCGGCATTCCCGTCACGGCGCCCAATCAGGAGATTACTGTTCAGTCTCAAACAGTGGTTGACCGGTTGAAGCACATTCGTCCGGGCGAAAACGCTTTTACGGCGGAGTTGCCCGCGCATTTGCGATTAAATGTCAACGGTGCAAAAATCAGTTCAATATACCGCCGTTTGGATCCGAGCAAGCCGTCTTATACCATCACCGGCAGCGGCGGCGGCGGCACTCATGTTTATCATTGGAGTGAAAACCGGGCGTTGACCAATCGCGAGCGGGCGAGGTTGCAGTCTTTTCCAGATGATTTCCTTTTTATCGGAGGCAAAGAAAGCGTCCGCAAGCAAATTGGAATGTCGGTACCGCCCCGCGGAGCAAAGGTTGTTTTTGAGGCAATTTTGAAATCGTTTCTTGGCAGGCAGTATCCGTCCATACAGCCCAATATGTCCGATATTCAGTTCCGCGACCGGAAACGGGGGATATGTTAGAGGGCGATTTTTACGAAAGTGTTTTAATTCCTCCCGCGAATGACGGATGCTCTCTGTATATTGTTTCCGGGTATGCCACGTCCGCCATGGCGGCGCGTCATATAAAAGACATTGTTGACCGCGAATTTCGCGAAATTGACATTCGACTGATAATCGGCATGACCGCCAAGGACGGGATTGGGGAAACCAACCACAAGGGGTTTTGTTCGCTGGTGGAAGGTTCCGGCATAAAAAGTTTTCAATGCGCTTATGTTCCGGACGGAAAACCTCCGGTGCATACAAAAGCATATGCGTGGTTTCATGGCGAAAATCCGCTGTGCGGTTATATAGGTTCGGCGAATTACACACAAACAGGCTTCTTTTCCAATCAAAAAGAGGCGATGGAGGAATCCGACCCGCGGGAAATTCTTAACTACTATAAAACCGTCCAAGAAACCGCGACTTTCTGCGACCATCAAGACATGCTTGGATTGGTCAGAGACGACAAAAGGTCATTATCCCGCCCCGATACGGATGATTTAGAGTCCCGGGTTGCGGGACAAAATACCGTTACCTATACGTTACTGGATAGAAGCGGGAACCTGCCGGAACGGTCCGGACTCAATTGGGGACAACGCCCCGATGCAAATCGGGAGCTCAACCAAGCGTATATTCGCGTTCCCTCGGATGTTCAGGAAGCGGAATTTTTTCCACCGCGCGGATATTATTTTTCCATGCATACGGATGACGGGCAAATGTTTATATGTTCCGTTAGACAGGAGAAAGGCAAAGCAATTCATTCTTCGCAAAACAACAGTTTGCTCGGTGAATATTTTCGCCGCCGGCTGGGCGTGCCGTTGGGGGAGAAGATAGAAAAATCGCATTTGGAGAAGTATGGCAGAACCGACATTACTTTTTATAAAATTGA
>JAWONR010000239.1:0-2154 GCA_033865115.1 Candidatus Persebacter sydneyensis
TATTTACCGTCTTTGGAAGGCAATGAACCAGTAACAACAACACTTCCCGGCGGGACATATCCATAAGTTATTTTCCCGGTTGCGCGGTCATAAATACGGGTACTTTGTCCGATAAACACGCCCATAGACAACACTGCGCCTTTACCCACAACAACACCTTCCACAACTTCGGAACGAGCACCAATAAAACAGTCATCTTCTATAATAGTCGGTGATGCCTGCAGCGGTTCCAACACGCCGCCAATACCGACTCCGCCGGAAAGATGGACATTTTTACCGATTTGCGCGCAAGAACCGACAGTCGCCCAAGTATCCACCATCGTGCCGGAGTCAACAAACGCGCCGATATTGACATAAGACGGCATTAACACAACACCGGGAGCAACATAAGCCCCGCGGCGGACTGTTGCCGGCGGCACAACTCTCACGCCGTCATTGGAGATGACATCCGGATTTTGGGAGTATTTCAGCGGGACTTTGTCATAATACATTGTGGCTCCGCCGTCCATCACTTGGTTTTCAGAAATGCGAAAAGACAACAACACGGCTTTTTTCAGCCATTCATGAGTCTTCCACTTGCCGTTTTTCATCGGCGAGGCGACTCGTACTTCGCCGCTGTTTAATCCGTTCAGACAGTCATTAACCGCGCTTATAATTTCCGAAGTCGCATTTTTTGGTGTCAAACGACTTCGCCGTTCATAGGCGGCATCAATGATTTTTTTAAGTTTGGTTTCGTTTTTCATAAACCACATTATAGCCGTTTTTTCCCGGACGGCGAAACAAAACGGGAGACCGATTTACGAGACTTGGTTTTCAGATGTTTCACCAGTCGTCGCCAAACAGGCTTGTCCGGAGTCGGTTTTCTCTCGCTCAAAAGTTGGATTCTCAAGTGTCGGTGAGAGTGAGCGGACATGGAATCCGCGGCCATGACGACATTAAACCGGCTCCCGTCATTACAGTTGATGACAAACACGGTGAGCCACGGCGAGGCGTAATAACAGGCGACTTGTCCGGGATAGACGCGGTTATTGGAAGTGATGAGTACTCCGCCGAGCGGCACAAAGGCGACTTTTTTGACGGCTCGGGAGCCTCGCAAGAAAGCGCATTGTCGCACGGCGGAGGCGAATAAAAAGACGACAATTGCGACAATAATGATTCGCGGAGGCGCGGGAATTGTTATAATGGCGGCGGCGCCAAAGACGGCGTTTGTGCCGGCGGCGGTGATTAGCATCGCCACTATTTTGGATTCGGACAATTGAAAAGTGGTTTCCATGAATGACAATCCTAACACATTTTTTCCGTTAGCAGGTGTTTCAGTCGTCTCTTTTGAAGGCGCGGACACTGTTTCGTTTTTACAGGGACAATTAAGCGCTGATGTCGCGCAGCTTCCGGCGGATGAGTGGCGGCGCGCGGCTTATTGTTCGCCAAAGGGGAGGGCGTTGGCGACAATGTTTCTGCTCCGCCGAGGTGATGGAGTTGTCGCCTTAATGTCCTCGGATTTGGCGGAACAAACCGCCGCGGCGTTAAAGCGGTTTGTTCTCCGTGCAAAAGTCAACATCACTTTGCCCGAGTGTGCGGTGGAATACTCACCGGCGCATGATGACTCTTCGCCCTCCACTGTTGAAAGTGGAGCTGTAAAAGAAGAGGGCGAATCATTGTTAATTGATGAAGGCGGAGGGATGTTTTTGCGTGTCTGTTTCAATTCACCGCCACAACCGGCGGAAGACGGCGGGGCGACATGGCGGAGAATGCAAATCCAGCGGGGAGTTCCATGGATTAACACATCAAACACCGGCATGTTTATTCCTCAATATTTTAATTGGGAGTTGTTGGGCGGTATTAACTTCCAAAAAGGTTGTTATGTCGGACAGGAGATAATTGCTCGTTTGCATTATTTGGGTAATATTAAACGTCGCGGTTATGTTGTCTCCGGAGCCGGTTCACCGCCGGCGGCGGGGGTGAAGATCGGCTCGGCGGAGACCGTCAATGCCGAAGCCGATGACAGTGACGGTTTTGTGGCGTTTGTTTCGGCTCCGCGGGACATTGGAGAATCGGTTGAATGGGAGGGAAGGACGATTAACATTAAAGAGCCGCCTTATGGACTGCCCACCGCCGAAGAAGACAACAAACCGCGTCCGAAAGTTTGACATGTCA